>JBJOPV010000018.1:0-23779 GCA_046050625.1 Pseudomonadota bacterium | reverse complement strand
GCGCGGCCTGCCGCTGCTGGAGGCGCGTGCGCGATGACACCGCCGCCGCTGCTGCGCCTGCAGGACCTGGGCAAGGCCTACCGCGACACGCCGGTCTTCGAGGCGGTCAGCCTGGAGATGGCGCCAGGCGAGGTGGTGGCGCTGGTGGGCGACTCCGGCGTGGGCAAGTCCACGCTGCTGAACTGCATCGCCGGGCTGGACCGCGCCGACCGCGGCCAGGTCGAGATTGCCGGCCGCGCGGTGCAGGACCTGGGCGAGCACGCCGCCGCGCTGCTGCGCCGCGAGACGCTGGGCTTCGTCTTCCAGGCCTTCCATGTGCTGCCGCACCTGAGCGTGTCCGACAACGTCGCGCTGCCGCTGCTGCTGCTGGGCTGGCGCGAGCGCGCAGCCATCGACGCGCGCGTGACCGAGCTGCTGGGCGAGGTCGATCTGGCCGGGCTGGGCGGGCGGCGCCCGCGCGAGCTCTCCGGCGGCCAGCTCCAGCGGGTGGCGATCGCGCGCGCGCTGGTGCACCGCCCGGCGCTGATCCTGGCCGACGAGCCCACCGGCAACCTGGACCCGCGCACCGCGCAGCGGGTGCTCGACCTGCTGGTCGGACAGGCACGGCGCCACCAGGCCGGCTGTCTGATCGTCACCCATTCGGAACACGCCGCCGCGCAGGCCGACCGCCGGCTGCGGCTGCGCGCCGACGGCATCGAGGCGCTGCGATGAATCCCGGGCGGCCTGCGCGCTCAGACCTCCAACGACAGCGGCAGCGTGTGCACCCGGTCGCGGCCGGCGCGCTTGGCGTCGTAGAGCGCCTGGTCGGTGGCACGGATCAGCGCGTCCAGCGTCGGCGTGGCCGTGCTCATCGCCACCACCCCGAGGCTGATGGTCACCGGCACCTGCAGCGGATGCTGCGGATCGCGCAGCCCGGCCTGCACCGCCCGGCGCATGCGCTCGGCCAGCCGAACCGCCTCGCGCTGGCCGGTCTCGGGCAGCAGCACGATGAACTCCTCACCGCCGAAGCGGGCCAGCAGGTCGGTGCGCCGCAGCGTCGCCGCGCAGGTCTGCGCGATCTCGACCAGCAGCCGGTCGCCGACCTGATGGCCATGTTCGTCGTTGACCCGCTTGAAATGATCGACATCGATCAGCACCAGCGCCAGCGACCGGCCGTGGCGGGTGGCGCGCTCGAACTCCAGCGCGGCCTGCGTCATGAACCAGCGCCGGTTGCGCACGCCGGTCAGCGCGTCGGTCAGCGCCAGCTGCTCGGCGCGGCGCAGCGCCTGGTCGAGCGCGACGATCAGCCGCAGCGTGATGCCCGCGCCCAGACCGGCGATCGGCACCGGCAGCAGCGTGGCCAGCAGCAGCGAGCGCGTGCTCAGCGGCCAGCCCGCCAGCCAATGCCACAGCACGTCGAGCAGCGCCGACAGCAGCACGCTGGAGCCGACGATGACCAGCGTGGCCTGCCTCACCCCGATCCGATCCACCCAGCCAACCAGCCGGTCCATCCGCGGACCGAATCCGGTCGGCAGGCGCTGCGTGGCCTCGGCCGACTCGTCCGCGGACGCGACGCTGGCGGGGGTCGCCGAGGGATCGTTCATGTTCTTGGATTGAATCTGGAACGTGGATCAGGGACTGATGCGGATTGTGCGCTCAAATTTGCTCACAAACGGTACCGAACCGTTGCAATGCCAACACGCCCGTGACGCCTACCCCCGACCCGACCCGTGCGGCCGGACCCCTGCCCCTGCTGCTGACGCTGATCGCGCAGGAGATGCGCCACCATCCCGGCCGGGTCGCGGTGGCGCTGCTGGCGGTGGCACTGGGCGTGGCGCTGGCCTTTGCGGTGCATCTGATCAATGCCTCGGCGCTGGCCGAATTCGGCCAGGCGGTGCGCACCGTCAACGGCCAGCCGGATCTGGAGCTGCGCCCGTCGGGCGCCCGGCAGCTCGACGAGGCGCTGTATGCGCAGGTCGCGGCGCAGCCCGAGGTGGCGCTGGCCAGCCCGGTGATCGAGATCGACACGGTCGCGCTGGACGCGGGCGGGCACAAGCGCGGCCTGCGGGTGATCGGCCAGGACATGCTGGTGGCCGCGGCGCTGGCGCCCGCCCTGCGACCCCGACCCGACCCGGCGTGGCGCGAGGCCTCGAGCGAGGCGTCCCGGCTGGCGGCGCTCGATCCGGACGTGCTGTTCCTCAACCCGGCAGCGCAGCGCCTGTTCGGCGTGGCCCCAGGCGCGACGCTGCGGGTGCAGAGCGGCGGCCGGCTGGTGGCGCTGACGGTCGGCGGCGCGGTGGCGGCCGACACCGCGCCGCTGGCGGTGATCGACATCGCGGGTGCGCAGGCGCATTTCGACCGGCTCGGCCAGATCGGCCGCATCGACCTGCGCCTGGTGCCCGGCGCCGACCGCGCGGCCCTGCTGGCGGCGCTCGGCCCCGGCGTGCGCGCCGCCGCGCCGGACGAGGCGGCGCAGCGCGTCTCCAACCTGTCGCAGGCCTACCGGGTCAACCTGACGGTGCTGGCACTGGTGGCGCTGTTCACCGGCGCCTTCCTGGTGTTCTCGGTGCAGTCGCAGGCGGTGGCCAAGCGGGTGCCGCAGCTCGCGCTGCTGGGCGTGATCGGCATGACCGGCCGCGAACGGCTGGCGCTGGTGCTGCTGGAGTCGGCGCTGCTGGGCAGCGTGGGCGCGCTGCTCGGCCTGGCGCTGGGCGCCGGGCTGGCGCTGCTGGCGCTGCAGGTGCTCGGCGGCGATCTGGGCAGCGGTCTGCTCGGCGGCGGTGCACCGGCGCTGCAGTGGTCGGGCAACGCTGCGGCGGTCTATGGCGGCCTGGGCCTGCTGGCGGCGCTGGCCGGGGGCTGGCAGCCGGCGCAGGTGGCCGCCCGGCTGGCCCCAGCCCAGAGCCTCAAGGGCCTGGGCGGCGAGGATCTGCAGGCGCGTCGCCCCTGGCTGGGCCCGCTGCTGCTGGCGCTGGGCGTGGCGCTGGCCTTCGCGCCGCCCTGGCAGGGCCTGCCGCTGGGCGCCTATGCGGCGGTGGCGCTGCTGCTGGTGGGCGGCATCGTCACCGTGCCGCTGCTGGTGGGCGGGGTGCTGGGCGGCTGGCCCGGCGCGCGCCAGCCGATCCTGCTGCTGGCGCTCGAGCGTGCCCGCGACCAGCGCGACAGCGCCACCATCACGGTGGCCGGCGTGGTCGCCAGCCTGGCGCTGTCGGTGGCGCTGACGGTGATGGTGGCGAGCTTCCGCGACTCGGTCACCGGCTGGCTCGACGAGGTGCTGCCGGCCGATCTGTACGCGCGCACCGCCGCCACCCTCGCCCAGGCCGACGGCGCCTATCTGGAGCCGGATTTCGTGCGGGCCGCCGCCGCCCTGCCCGGCGTGGCCCGGGTGCAGGCGCAGCGCATCGTGCCGATCGATCTGGATCCGGCACGGCCGCCGCTGGCGCTGATCGCCCGCGAGATCGGCGACGCCCGGCGCACGCTGCCCCTGGTGGGCGAGCCGGTCGAGCCGGCCGGCGACGGTCGCCCCGAGATCTGGGCCAGCGAAGGCGCGGTCGCGCTGCACGGCCTGGCGCCGGGCCGGGTGCTGGCGCTGCCGCTGCCCGACGGCCGCCGCATCGAGGTGCGGGTGCGTGGCGTCTGGCGCGACTACGCCCGCCAGAGCGGCGCCCTGGCCATCGAGCGCGACACCTGGCAGCGCCTGAGCGGCGACCGGCGGGTCAACGATCTGGCGCTGTGGCTGGCGCCGGACACCGACACCGGTGCGGTGCAGGCCGGCCTGCGCGCGCTGGCGGCCGATGCGGCGCTGCTGGAGATCGCCTCGCCGGCGCAGATCCGCGCCACCTCGCTGGCGATCTTCGACCGCAGCTTCGCGGTGACCTACTGGCTGCAGGCGGTGGCGATCGTCATCGGCCTGTTCGGCATCGCGGCGAGCTTCTCGTCACAGGTGCTGGCGCGCCGGCGCGAGTTCGGTGCGCTGCAGCATCTGGGCATGGCGCGCCGCCAGGTGCTGGCGCTGGTCTGCGCCGAGGGCGCGGTGTGGACCGGCTTCGGCGCGCTGCTCGGGCTGGCGCTGGGGCTGGCGGTCAGCGTGGTGCTGGTGCATGTGGTCAACCCGCAGAGCTTTCACTGGACGATGGAAATGGCCCTGCCCTGGGGCCGGCTGGCCGCACTGGCCACGGCGGTGCTGATCGCCGGCACGCTGACGGCCTGGATCGCCGGCCGGGCTGCCGCCTCGCGCGAGATGGCGCTGGCCGTCAAGGAGGACTGGTGACATTGATGCTTTCGCGCCGTGCGCTGTTGTGCACCGCCGCGCTGGCCGCGCCGCTGCCGGCCGCAGCCAGCGTGCGCCCACGCGCACTGGTCTTTCCAGCCGATTTCGGTGCCCATCCCGACACCCGCACCGAATGGTGGTACGCCACCGGCTGGCTGGCCGATCCGGTCCGGCCGAACGAGCCCACCCACGGCTTCCAAGTGACGTTCTTCCGCTCGCGCACCGCACTCGCACAGCGCCAGCCGCCGCATCCGAGCGCCTTTGCCGCGCGCCAGCTGATCTTCGCCCATGCCGCGCTGACCGATCTGGGCGCGCGGCGCCAGCACCATGACCAGCGCATGGCACGCGAGGGTTTCGGTCGCGCCAGTGCTGCCCCCGGCGACACCCGCGCAACGCTCGGCGACTGGCATCTCGCACGCGAGGCCGGCAGCGACAGTGGGTCGAGCCTGTACCGCGCCCGGGTCGGCTCGGCCGCGCTGGGCGGCACGCTGACGCTGGTGCTGCGCACGACGCAGCCGCTGCTGCTGCAGGGCCGCGCCGGCTTGTCCCGCAAGGGCCCGGATGCGGCGCAGGCCAGCCATTACTACAGCCAGCCGCAGCTGGCGGTCGAGGCGCACTGGCAGCCCGAAGGCCAGCGCGCCGTGCAGACGCTGGCCGGCCGCGGCTGGCTCGACCACGAATGGAGCGAGACGCTGCTGCACCCGCAGGCGGTCGGCTGGGACTGGATCGGCATGAACCTGGACGATGGCAGCGCACTGACCGCCTTCAGGCTGCGCCGCGCCGACGGCAGCACGCTGTGGGCCGGCGGCTCCTGGCGCCGCGCCGGCCAGAGGCCGCTGCAGGCCCAGGCCTTCGGCCCGGACGAGGTGCGCTTCACGCCCGGCCGCCGCTGGAGCAGCGCGGCCACCGGCGCGCGCTATCCGGTCGAGTGGCAGGTCGAGACACCGGCCGGGCGGTGGACGGTGCAGGCGCTGCTCGACGCACAGGAGCTTGACAGCCGCGGCAGCACCGGCACCGTCTACTGGGAAGGCCTGAGCGCGCTGCTCGGGCCCGACGGCCGCCGCGCCGGACTCGGCTACCTCGAGATGACCGGCTATGCCGGCCGGCTGGCCCTGTAGGACAGCGCCGATCGATCAGGCCAGCGCACCGCGCGCGGACACCGGCGCGTCGCCTTCGCCCGCATGGCCGATCTCGGCGACGATGCCGTTGACGCGGTTGATGGCCTGCACGATGTCGCCCATCGTCACACCGGCACGCTCGACCAGCGACGAGCCCTGCTCGACGCGGCCCACGCTGGTGCCGATCAGCGACTTGATCTCGCGCGCGGCCTCGGCACTGCGCTGCGACAGCAGCCGCACCTCGGCAGCAACCACCGCGAAGCCTCGGCCCTGGTCGCCGGCGCGGGCAGCCTCGACCGCGGCATTGAGGGCCAGGATGTTGGTCTGAAAGGCGATCGAGTCGATGACACCGGTGACATCGCTGATCTTGCGTGACGATTCGGTGATGCCCTGCATCGTCTGCACCACGTCCTGCATCAGCGCGCCGCCGCGAGCCGCGACATCGGCTGCCTCGCCGGCGAGCTGGTTGGCCTCGCGCTGCGCGTTCATCAGCTCGCTGGTGCGCGCATGGACGCGCGCCTCCAGTTCCTGATGCAGCGTGCCCAGGCGGGCGTTGGCCTCCTGCATCTCGGCGGTGCGCGCGGCCACCCGCTCCTCCAGCTCGGCATTGAGCCGGCGGACCTCCTGTTCGGCCCGATCGCATTCCTGCATCCGAGCCTCGAGATCAGCGTGCATCGCCTGCCACTGCGCTGGCCCGGGCAGCGCGATCGCCTTGGGCACCAGGCCCACCAGCACCAAGGCGGTCCCCACCGAGGCCAGGGCCGTCACCGCCTTGATCACGCCCGCCGCCATGTAGTCCGGATTCCAGATCGTCCACAGCGACATCACATGCGTGGCACCGCAGGCCAGGATGAACACCCCGAACAGCGTGAAGACCCAGCCGAACTGCAGATCCTTGCGGCCACGCACCAGCTTGATCAGCAGCAGCGGGATCGCCGCATAGGCCAGCGCCGTCACCGCATCGGAGATGACATGCAGCGCCAGCAGATCAGGACGCCAGGACAGGCAATAGCCATGAGGAACCATCTTGCCGAGCGTGCTGGAGAGATCGACCATGAGGAGACTCCGGGGACAGGATGACGGACGAGGGGCCACGACCTTATTGCTAGGATGAACTCGGCATCGGCGCAAGAACGCCCCGATTGCTGCACCATTTCGCCCGCCCGAACTGAACAGGTGGCCCTGCCGGCCGTCCCCTCGATGAGTCCCTCTCGCCCCGACCGTCCCGCCACCGCCACGGCCCGCCCGCTGGCAGCGCTGCGGCCCTTTGTCGTCCCCTACCGGCCGCAGCTCCTGCTGGCGGCGATCTTCCTGCTGCTGGCGGCTGTCAGCACGCTGCTGCTGCCCTTCGCGATGGGCACGCTGGTCGACCGGGGTCTGATCGCGGCCGACCCCGGCGACCGCATCATGGCGCTGCGCGAGCATTTCCTGGCGCTGTTCGCGGTCGGCGCGGCGATCGGGGTGTTCTCGGCGGCGCGCTACTACATGGTGAGCTGGCTGGGCGAGCGCATCACCGCCGACCTGCGCTCGGCCGTCTACGCCCATGTCATCCGCCAGAGCCCGGCCTTCTTCGAGACCACCCGCGGCGGCGAGGTGCTGTCGCGGCTGACCACCGACACCACGCTGGTGCAGACGGTGGTGGGCTCGAGCCTGTCGATGGGGCTGCGCCACCTGGTCACCGGCCTGGGCGCGCTGACCGTGCTGGTGCTGACCCATCCGGGCGTGATGCTGCCGGTGCTGGGCGTGCTGACGCTGGTGGTGCTGCCCACGCTGCTGGTGGGGCGGCGGGTGCGCCGGCTCAGCCGCGCCAGCCAGGACCGGGTGGCCGACACCAGCGCGATCGCCGCCGAGGTGATCGCCGCCATCCCGGTGGTGCAGGCCTGCGGCCAGGAGGCGCGCGAGGCCCGGCGCTACCACGACGCCGCCGAGGCGGCCTTCGAGACCGCCGGGCGCCGCTCGCGCCTGCGTGCGCTGATGATGGCCTTCATGATGACCACCACCTTCGGCGCGGTGCTGTGGGGCCTGCACCAGGGCACCGGCGCGGTGCTGCGCGGCGAGCTCTCGGCCGGGCATCTGGGCCAGACCGTGGTCTATGTGGCGCTGCTGGTGGGCAGCGTGGCGGTGCTGTCGGAGGTCTGGGGCGACCTGCTGCGCGCCGCCGGCGCCACCGAGCGCCTGACGGAGCTGCTGGCCGAGCGCTCGCCGGTGCAGGATCCACCCGTGCCGCGCCAGCTGCCGCCGGCCTCGGGCGGTGCAGCGTTGGATCTGCGCGGCGTGGTCTTCCACTATCCCTCGCGACCCGACCGCGCCGCGCTGGCGGGCATCGACCTGCAGATTCACCCCGGCGAGACGATCGCGCTGGTGGGCCCCAGCGGCGCGGGCAAGAGCACGCTGCTGCAATTGCTGCTGCGCTTCCATGATGTCGACGCCGGCGCGGTCGAGATCGACGGGGTCGACGTCCGCGCGCTGGCGCTGGCGGACCTGCGCGCGCGCATCGGCCTGGTACCGCAGGACAGCACGATCTTCTCGGCCGACGCGATGGAGAACATCCGCTACGGTCGCCCCGACGCCAGCGACGAGGCGGTCTTCGCCGCCGCGCGGGCCGCGCAGGCCGACGGTTTCATCCGTGCACTGCCCGAGGGCTACCGCACCTTCCTGGGCGAGCGCGGCGTGCGCCTGTCGGGCGGCCAGCGCCAGCGCATCAGCATCGCGCGCGCCATCCTGGCTGACGCGCCGCTGCTGCTGCTCGACGAGGCCACCAGCGCGCTCGATGCCGAAAGCGAGCGCCTGGTGCAGGCGGCGCTGGACGCGGCCATGAAGAACCGCACGACGCTGGTGATCGCACACCGGCTCGCGACGGTCCAGCGCGCCGACCGGATCATCGTGCTGGACAATGGCATGATTGCCGAACAGGGGCGGCACGCCGAACTGGTCCTGCGCGGAGGACTCTATGCCCGGCTGGCCGCCATGCAATTCCAATCCAGCGCCACGACATGACGACACCCACCCAGCGAGGATCGATCGACGACCGCAAGGAGCCGCGCTACCAGGTCAACTGGCGCGCCCGCATGACCTTGCCCGACGGGCAGGTGCTCGAGGTCCGGGTGCAGGACATTTCGCAGAGCGGCGTGGGCATGCTCAGCGACGTCCCGGTGCCGGGCAACTCGGTGCTCAGCATCGTCATCGGTGTGCCCGATCCTGAGAACCTCGCCCGGGTGATGGCGGTGCCGGTGCAGGTCCACATGGCCTATGTGGTGCTGAACAGCCACGACTTCCGTGTCGGTGGCAAGTGGGTCAACCTCAACAGCGCAGCACGCGACCTGCTGCAGGCCTGGATCCGGCGACTGAGCTTCAAGGACTGAAGACAGAGCGGGCGCGGTCCCGCCGGACAAGTCGGCGCGTGACAGAATCGCGTGCCCTTCTTTGTCCGCTGTCCTGCCCTTGCCGCCGATGAGCCTGCCCACCGACTCCCGCCACGTCCGCACCCCCTACGAGGACTTCCTGCGCCATGTGCAGCAGCACGGCACGGCCAAGTCCGACCGCACCGGCACCGGCACCCTGAGCGTCTTCGGCCACCAGATGCGCTTCGATCTGCGCGAGGGCTTCCCGCTGGTCACGACGAAGAAGGTGCACTTCCGCTCGGTGGCGCTGGAGCTGCTGTGGTTCCTGCGTGGCGACGCCAACGTGACGTGGCTGCAGGAACGCGGCTGCACCATCTGGGACGAATGGGCCGATGACAGCGGCGACCTCGGTCCCGTCTACGGCGTGCAGTGGCGTGCGTGGCCGACGCCGGACGGCCGCCACATCGACCAGATCGCCCAGGTCATCGCACAGCTGCGCAGCAACCCCGACTCGCGCCGCATCCTGGTCAGCGCCTGGAACGTCGCCGACCTCGACCGCATGGCGCTGATGCCCTGCCACGCGCTGTTCCAGTTCTATGTCGCCGAGGGCCGCCTGAGCTGCCAGCTCTACCAGCGCTCGGCCGATCTGTTCCTGGGCGTGCCCTTCAACATCGCCAGCTACGCGCTGCTGACGCACATGGTGGCGCAGCAGTGCGATCTGGAGGTGGGAGACTTCATCTGGACCGGCGGCGACTGCCACATCTACAGCAACCACGCCGCGCAGGTCGCCGAGCAGCTCTCGCGCGAGCCGCTGCCGCTGCCGACGCTGAAGCTGGCGCGCCGCCCGGCGTCGATCTTCGACTACGAGCTGGCCGACTTCGAGATCGTCGACTACCGGCACCATCCGGCGATCAAGGCGCCGGTGGCGGTATGAGCGGCCCGGCCCGCCCGATCGTCGCGCTGATCGCCGCCGTCGCCCGCAACCGCGTCATCGGTCGCGGCAACGACCTGGTCTGGCGCGATCCAGCCGATGCGCGCCACTTCCGCGCCACCACGATGGGCTGCCCGGTGATCATGGGCCGACGCACCTGGGAGTCGCTGCCGGCGCGCTTTCGGCCGCTGCCGGGCCGGCGCAACGTCGTCGTGACCCGCCAGACCGGCTGGTGCGACACCGGCGCCGAGGTCGCGCACGGCCTGGACGAGGCGCTGGCGATGCTGGCCGAGGCGCCCAAGGTCTTCGTCATCGGCGGCGGCCAGCTCTATGCGCAGGCGCTCGAGCGCGCCGACGAGCTGGTGCTGACCGAGATCGACGCCGACCTCGAGGGCGACACCTTCTTCCCCGAGTGGCGCCACGCCGGCTTCGTCGAGGCATCGCGCCAGGCGGGCGAGCCCCAGCCGGGCGACCCGGCCTTCGACTTCGTCAGCTGGCGGCGTCCTCCTCCGGCAGCGTGAAGCCGATCAGCGCCAGCCACAGGCGCTGGGTGTCGGCCAGACGCCAGGCCCCGGGCTCGAAGGCCAGACCCGCCAGCAGCGTGGCGGTGTCACAGAGCCAGGGTTCGACACCGGCCTCACGCAGCAGGCCGGCCAGATCGCTCATGCCCCGGGTCAACGCGACCTGATGCGCCGGCGTGGCCTGCTCGTCGGCCACCTCGGCCGCCAGCGCCAGCACCGGACGCAGCAGCGCCGCCACCCGCGCGCCAAAGGGTGCGTCCTCGGGCAGCACCACGATCTCCGGCACCGGTGCGACCGTCTCGCCGCGCGCCAGCCGGTCGCCGCGCTCGGCCTTGCTGCGCACATCCAGCCACAGCCCGAAGGCCTCGACCCACAGGTAGGACTGTGCAAGCAGCCCGTGCGCCGAGCCCTCCAGCAGCTCGAACTCGATCTCGTGCACGGGCAGCGAGGCGCCTGCGGACTCGATCGTGCCCATGTCCAGCGCCAGCTCGACGCGCGCGCCCTCGGCCTCGAGCTCGCGGCTCAGCCGGGTGATGTCGGTGGAGAACTGCAGCTTCAGGTCGGGCTCCGACAGGCCCTGGCGCGCCAGCAGCGCCGCCAGCGCGATGCCGGCGGGCGTGCCGGCGTGGCGTCCGAGCGACAGGGCGGGCACCGCTTGCGTGTCGGCGCGCGACGGCAGGTCGACCGGCGCGTTGTGCTCGAGCCGGCGCATCATGCCGTCGCCACGCCCCTTGAGCGTCTGCACCCAGCCGTCCGCCTCGTGGCGCAGCCGCAGCGCGAAGGCCGCACCGGCCAGATCGCGCGCGGGCGTGTCGAAGTAGCGCGCCTGCAGGCGCACCGCCCGCACCGCGCCGTCCTCGTCGACGGTGCTCGCCAGCGCATCACGCCCCCGCGGCGGAATCTGGAACTTGAGTTCGATCTCTTGCATGGATGGCATGGATGACAGCGGCCCGATCCCGCCGGGCGTGTTTGTAGAATCGGGGCTTACTCTAACCCTTCGTCCACCCCTTCACCCACCGCCGCCATGCCGCTCTTCTGGAAGCCCTATCAGTCCGACGCCACCCAGTTCATCGAGAGCCTGAAGCAGAAGGATCCGCAGCTCGAGCAGCGCCAGCGCGAAGGCCGCGCGCTGCTGTGGGACCGCGAGCAGGACCGCAACGCCCAGGCCGGCTTCAACGATGCCCGCATCGCGCAGCAGCCCTACGTCTACCAGACCAAGGCCTGATGCACACGCGCGCCGATGACAGCGTCGCAGCGCCCACGGCGCACGCGCTGCTCTACGGCGAGCCGCTGCGGGACCTGCCGCAGGACCTCTACATCCCGCCGGAGGCGCTGGAGGTCTTTCTCGAGGCCTTCCAGGGCCCGCTGGACCTGCTGCTCTACCTGATCCGGCGCCAGAACTTCAACATCCTCGACATCCCGCTGGCCGAGGTCACCCGCCAGTACCTGGGCTATGTCGAGCAGATCCGCCGCAGCAATCTCGAGCTGGCGGCCGACTATCTGGTGATGGCGGCGATGCTCATCGAGATCAAGTCGCGGCTGCTGCTGCCAGCGCGCCCGAGCGAGCCCGGCGCCGAGCCCGAAGATCCCCGCGCCGAGCTGGTGCGCCGGCTGCTCGAGTACGAGCGCATCAAGCTCGGCGCGATGCAGATCGACGAGCTGCCGCTGTGCGGGCGCGACTTCCTGGTCGCGCAGGTCCACATCGAGCAGGCCGCGGCCGAGCGATTCCCCGACGTCAGCACCGACGACCTGCGCTCGGCCTGGGCCGACATCGTGCGCCGCGCCAGGCTCACCCAGCACCACCGCATCAGCCGCGAGCAGCTCTCGGTGCGCGAGCACATGACGCTGGTGCTGCGCCGGCTGCAGGGGCGGCGCTTCGTCGAGTTCCACGAGCTGTTCGAGATCGAGCGCGGCGTGCCGGTGCTGGTGGTCACCTTTGTCGCGCTGCTGGAGCTGGCGCGCGAGCGCCTGCTCGAGATCACCCAGGCCGAGGCCTTCGCCCCCATCTACGTTCGCCTGAGCTGGCAAGCCCCCTGAAGTGCAACACTTGCGTTGATCTGCAAAAATGACACGCTATTTGCGTGCTGTTCTCGACCTCGCTGTTCCGGTCGACGCTCTGTCGCACCCGCCCAACAGGAACGATCCGAGATCATGCCCCGTCATCCGACGCTGTCCTTCCTTGCGCGCCTGCTGGCTGTCCTGGCCATCGCCCCCACCGCAGAAGGCGCGCCCCCTGATTTTCTCTACACCGTGCGCCCCGGCGACAACGCCTGGAGCCTGACACAGCGCCACCTGGACGATCCCGCACGCTGGCTGGAGCTGCGCCGCCTCAACCGGCTGCAGGGCGATCGGCTGCGTCCCGGCCAGGTGCTGCGCATCCCGGTGCCCTGGCTGCGACTGCAAAGCCGCCAGGTCCGGCTGCTGGCGCTGAGCGGTCAGGTCCGCACCGGTCCGGCGGGCTCGGTCGAGCGGTGGACGCCAGCCCGCGAGGGCATGACGCTCGGCGCGGATCAGGGGCTGAGCACCGGCACCGCCAGCAGCGCGACGCTGCAGGTCGACGACGGCAGCGTGCTGCTGCTGCGCCCCGACAGCGAGCTGCGGGTGCTGCCAATCGATGCCGAGCGGGCCCGTCAGGCCCTGTCGCGCAGTCTGGACACGGCGACGGCCAGCCCCTCTGCGCCGCCTGCGGTGCCACAGATCGGCCTGCGCCTGGAGCTGCTGCGCGGGGGGCTGGAAAGCCGGGTCACGCCGCAAGCCCCGGGCACGCGCCTCGAGGTGATCACGCCGTCGGCGGCGACCGTGGTGCGGGGCACCGAGTTCCGGCTGCGCGCCACCGACCAGGGCAGCCTGGCCGAAGTGGTGAAAGGCGAGATCGGCTTCGGCAATGCCGCGGGCGAGACGGCCCTGGCGAGGGCCACCGGATCGGTCGCGCCAGTGGCGGGCGGCGCACCGCTGCCGGCGCAGCCACTGCTGCCGCCGCCGGATCTGGCCGATCTGCCCCAGCACCTCTCGGCCACCCGACTGCGCCAGATTCGCTGGCCACGACCGACCGGGGCCGGGCCGCTGCAGCTGCAGTGGCTGAGCGGGCCGCGGCTGCTCGCCGAGCACCGGCTGCAGCCGGATGCGACCGGGCGGCTGCCAGCGCTTCAGCCGCCCCCCCCGGGCCGCTACCAGCTGCATGTGCGCGGCGTCGACGCGATCGGACTGGAGGGCCTGTCGGCCGAGCGCGAGATCGAGATCATCACCATCGAGCCACCGCGCCCGCTGCTGCCCCCCGACGAGGGCTGGATGCCCTCGGGCCTGCCGCTGCTGCAGTGGAGCGCCTCGGCCGGCGCTGACCGCTACCGGCTGCAGATCGATGCACAGGACGGACGCGCGGCGCTCGAGGTCGAGGTCGATCGGCCGCAGTGGCAGGCGCCACGGTTGCCGCCAGGCCGTCATGTGTGGCGCATCGCCGCGCTCGAGTGCGCGCCATCGACCGGCCCGTGCTGGCCGGCGGGCGACTTCGGCCCGGCGCACACGCTCAACGTGCCCTGGCCAGCGCCGGAGCTGCTCGAACCGCAGCGCGATGCGGACGGCAGGCTGCTGCTGCAGTGGCGCGGCATCGAACCGGAAGCCTTGGTCCAGCTGCAGATCGCCGCCGATGAGGAGTTCCGTGAGGTGCTGCTCGACGAGCCCCGACACGGTGATCAGGCCCGCCTGCCACGCCCGCCGCACACCCTGGATCGTGCGCTGCATGTGCGGGTACGACCGCTGCCGGCGGGTGGCGGCCTGGGCCCGTGGTCGGGCACCCGCATCGTGGACGGCCCGATGCGGTCGGCCGACTGAATGAAGCCTGAACCGATGCGCTGGCTGCACGCGCTGGCCGCTCCGGCCCGCCTGCCCTGGCTGCTGGCGTTGCTGCTGGCCCTGGGCCTGCTCGGGCCGGCGCAGCTGCTGCGGGTGCGCATCGACCTGCTCGCGCATGACCTGGTCTCCATGCTGGCGTCGGCCCTGGCGGGCGACCGCGCAGACCACACCGACGGCGCCGCGCCGGTCATCATCGCCATCGACGACGCCAGCCTGCAGGCCCTCGGCCCCTGGCCCTGGCCGCGCGCGCTGCATGCCGAGCTGATCGACACGCTGCGCCGCGCCGGCGTGCAGGCCATCGGCTATGGGGTGATGTTCGCCGAGCCTTCACGGCAGCCCGACGAGGATCTGAGGCTGGCCGCGGCGATGCGCGCCCAGGGCCGGGTCGTGCTGCCGGTGCTGCCGCTGCGCGATGGCGCGGGCCGGCCGCAGGGGCAGCTCGAGCCGCTGCCCCTGCTGGCGGGCAGCGCCGCCGCGCTCGGCCATGCCGAGGCGCCGATCGACGCCGACGGCCGCATCCGCGGGCTGGCGCTGCAGGCCGGCAGCGGCCTGCGACGCTGGGAGGCACTGCCGCTGGTGGTGCAGCGGATTGCAGCCACCGGCAGCGGCGGCGCGCCGATCGCCCCCCGGTCGGCCGAGGTGCAGCCCGGACCAGATCAGGCTCGGCCCTGGTGGCGCCACGAGCTGCGCCTGCTGCCAGGCGGGCTGCTGCGCACGCACGAGATCTCCGCGGTCGATCTCCTCAACGACCCGGCACGCAGCGCCGGCCTGCTGCTCGGGCGCAGCGTCTGGGTCGGCGTGACCGCCACCGGCATCGACCCGGCTCTGCCGACGCCTGGCCCGGCCGGGCAGGTCGAGCTGCTCAGCACCGTGCAGTGGCAGGCGCGGGTGCAGGCCGCGCTCGAGCAGGGCACGCTGGTGCGCCCGCTCGACGGTGCGGGGCCCGGGCTGCTCACGCTGCTGCCGCTGCTGGGCCTGCTGCTGCGGCCGCTGCCCGCCGGCAGGGCGGCGACACAGTCCCTGCCCCCGATGCTGGCACTGGCGTGGCTGCTGCTGCCCTGGGGGACGGCCGTGCTGCTGCTGCTGACCCAGGCCCTGTGGCTGCCGATCGGCACGCTGGCCTGCGCAGGCAGCCTGGGCCTGCTGCTCGAGCGCCTGATGGCACTGCGGATGGCCCGGCGCGGCCTGCGCCAGGAACGCGAGCTGGCGCTGGCCACGCTGCAGGTGCTGGGCGAGGCGGTGATCTCGCTCGACGGGCAGCGGCGCATCGTCCAGCTCAATGCGCGGGCGCGCCAGTGGCTCGGCGCCGGGGCACAGCCCGGGCAGGCCCTCGAGCCGCTGCTTCGCATGCCTGCGCTGGATCGACGCATCCTGCTGCAGGCTCTCGACGACAGCCGGCACCAGACCACCCCGCTGATGCCGGACCTGCCGCTGCGGCTCATGCGTGGCACCGGCCTGGCCGATCGGCAGCTGCTGGCCTCGATCCAGCCGCTGCCAGCGCCACGCCATGACCAGCTGGTGCTGGTGCTGACCGACCTGAGCGAGGTGATGAGCGCACAGCGCCAGATCGAGCATGACCGCCAGCACGATCGCCTGACCGGCCTGCCCGAGCGGCGCCTGTTCATCGAGCAGCTGTCGCAGCAGCTCGGTACGTCCGCCGGTGAGACCCACGCGCTGGCGCTGCTGTTCATCGACATCGACCGCTTCGCCCGCATCGGCGATCACCTCGGCCATGCGCAGGCCGACGAGGTGCTGCGACGGCTGGCGCGCCGACTGCAGGACGGCTGCCGCCGCTCCGAGCTGCTGGCGCGCTGGGGCGGCGACCAGTTCGTGCTGCTGCTGCGCCACGGCACCGAGCCGGAGGCGGCGCTGGCACGCGCGCGCCAGCTGCTCGAGCTGGTGTCGCCCGACATCGAAGTCGGCGGGCTGGCGCTCGGCCTGGGCGCGAGCATCGGCGTGGCCTGCGCGCCGCGCGACGGCCGGGACGCCGACACGCTGCTGATGCGCGCGCGCAGCGCGATGGGCCGCGCCAAGGCCGCCGGCGGTCACCGCGTCGCCGACGGTGGGGCCGATCCGGCGCCGCCGCCCGACCCGCGTCAGCTCGGCCTGGAAACCCGGCTGCGCCAGGCCATCGAGGACGACGAGTTCGTGCTGCACTACCAGCTGCAGTTCTCGCTGGACGACGGCCGCCCGGTCGGCACCGAGGCCCTGCTGCGCTGGCCGCGCGAGGATGGGCTGTGGCTGCCCGGACGCTTCATCGGCCTGATCGACGAGGGCGGCATGACGGTGGCGCTGGGCGAGCGGGTCATCACGCGCGCGATCCGGCAGCTCCGGCGCTGGCTTGACGCCGGCCTGGCGCCGCTGCCCGTGTCGGTCAACGTCTCGCCCCGCCAATGCCTGGACGAGCGGCTGCCCGCGCTGATCACCGCGCGGCTGGCGCAGGAGCGCGTGCCCGCAGCGCTGCTGAAGATCGAGATCACCGAGAGCGCGGCCATGCACGACCCGCAGCACCTGCGCGACCTGCTCGAGCGGCTGCGCGCGATGGGCGTGCGGATCGCGCTCGACGACTTCGGCACCGGCTACTCCTCGCTGGTGCATCTGCGCGACATGCCGGTCGACCAGATCAAGATCGACCCGGGCTTCGTCGGGTCGATGGAGCAGCACGCCGGATCGCGCGCCATCGTCGAGGCGACGATCGCGCTGGCGCACGGGCTGGGCGTGCCGGTGGTCGCCGAGGGCGTGGAGACCGCGCGCCAGCTCGCACTGCTGCGCGACCTGGCCTGCGACCAGGTGCAGGGCTTCCTGCTGGCGCATCCGCTGCCGCCGGACGCGCTGGCCGAGCGCCTGCGCGACGGCAGCGGCGCCAGCGATCACATCAGCAGGTGCTCGCCGGCGTTGTCGCCGCCCAGGATCACGTAGTTGACGCGGCGGATGTCGGCCAGCCGGGTGCCGCCGGCGTACGAGATCGAGCTCTGCAGATCCTCCTGCATCTCGCGCAGCGTGTCGGCGATGCGGCCCTTGACCGGCTCCAGGATGCGCTTGCCCTCGACATGGCGGTACTCGCCCTTGTTGAAGTCGCTGGCCGAGCCGTAGTACTCCTTGTAGAGCCGGCCGTCGACCTCGACCGTCTTGCCCGGCGACTCCTCGTGGCCGGCGAACAGCGAGCCGATCATCACCATGGCCGCACCGAAGCGCACGCTCTTGGCGATGTCGCCGTGATGGCGGATGCCGCCGTCGGCAATGATGGGCCGGGTCGCCACCCGCGCACACCACTTCAGCGCCGAGAGCTGCCAGCCGCCGGTGCCGAAGCCGGTCTTGAGCCGCGTGATGCAGACCTTGCCCGGGCCGATGCCGACCTTGGTGGCGTCGGCGCCCCAGTGCTCCAGGTCGATCACCGCCTCGGGCGTGCCGACGTTGCCGGCGATCACGAAGGCCTGCGGCAGCCGCGCCTTGATGTGCTCGATGGTGCGACGCACCGCCTCGGCGTGGCCGTGCGCGATGTCGATGGTGATGTAGTCCGCCCCCACCCCTTCGGCGGCCAGGCGGTCGATCACCGCGAAGTCGTGCGGCTTCACGCCCGAGCTGATCGAGACGAACAGGCCCTGCTCGCGCATGGAGCGCGCGAAGGCGACCGTGTCGAGGTCGAAGCGGTGCATGACGTAGAAGTAGCCGTTCGCGGCCAGCCAGGCGGCCAGCGGCGCGTCGAGCACCGTCTTCATGTTGGCCGGCACGACCGGCAGGTGGAAGCGGCGGCCGCCGAAGACGACCGCGGTGTCGCACTCGCTGCGGCTGTCCACGCGGCACTGACGCGGCAGCAGCAGCACGTTGTCGTAGTCGAAGATGTCCATGATGGGAAAGGCTCTCGGAGTCGGTGGGGTGCGGCGACGTCAATGCAGTGCCGCCGCAGGACTGCGAGCGCTTGACCTGGGGACCGGTCGGAGGCGGCTGGGGAAGCCGCCGGCACCGGGCCGCAGAGTTTGGGCCCGATGAACGATTCTACGCGGGGTCGTGACATCCTCGGCACCCGCAAGGGTCATTTGCACGCCTTCCCGATGGACAGAAAAGCGCTGGAATTTTCCACTTCACTCCTCGATCGATATTTCAGATCAGGACACATCAGGAAGGAAACCGCGCATGAAAGACACCCCGCCCCCCGCACCGAAGAAGCGCGCCACCCGCCCGGCTGCGGCGCCGGCCACTGCGGCCAAGCGCAAGGCGCTGTCGCTGCACATCGGCCTGAACAAGGTCGATCCGGCCGGCTATGCCGGCTGGGACGGCGAGCTCTTCGCCTGCGAGGCCGATGCGACCGACATGCAGGCACTGGCCGTGGCGAAGGGCATGAAGCCGACCGTGCTGCTCGGCGCCCAGGCCAGCCGCGCGGCAGTGCTGGCGGCGCTGCGCGCGGCGGCCAAGGCGCTGAAGTCGGGCGACTACTTCCTGCTGACCTTCTCCGGCCATGGCGGCCAGGTGCCCGACACCAGCGGCGAGGAGGCCGACCGCAAGGACGAGACCTGGTGCCTGTGGGACGGCCAGCTGATCGATGACGAGCTCTACCTCGAGCTCAGCCGCTTCGCCGCCGGCGTGCGCGTGCTGGTGCTGTCCGACAGCTGCCACAGCGGCACGGTGACCCGCGCGGCGCCGGCCTCCGCCCCGGCGGTGCTGCCGGGCCAGCCGCGCCCGCGCCTGATGCCGCGTCTGGTCGCGCTGAAGACCTACCGCGATCACCAGGACTTCTACGACCGGCTGCAGAAGGAGGTCGCCGCCGAGGCCGCCAAGTCCGGCGGTGTGGTCGACCCGGATGCGGCGCTGGCGCAGGTGCGCATCGACAGCAGCCGGCTGACCGGCGTGGTGACGACGTTCCTGCCTTCGGTCATCCTGATCTCGGGCTGCCAGGACAACCAGACCTCGATGGACGGCGAGTTCAACGGCGCCTTCACCGGCCGGCTGCTGGAGGTCTGGAACCAGGGCGGCTTCGGCGGCAACCACACCCAGTTCCGCCACCTCATCGTCGCCGGCATGGAGCCGACGCAGACGCCCAACCTCTACACCCTGGGCCCCTGCGCGTCCTTCCTGGCCCAGAAGCCCTTCACCGTTTGACCTGGGACCGGGCGATCAGGTCAACGCCCGCAGCCGCGTGCTCGCGCCGCCAACCCGCCGATCGTTCATGCCGGGCGGCAGTGGCACCACGCGCCGGCGGCGATCGGTCGGCAGGCCTGCATCGCCCTCGTCGGCGCCAGTGCCGCTGACGCCAGTGCCGCGCAGCGCCAGCCGCACCGGACCCGCTCGGCGGCCTTCTGGCACCAGCGCCGAGCGCGAGACCGCTGGCAAGCGCTCCACCCGCGCTTGCAGCCGCGCACGCGCCGCATCCGACTCCTCGAGCAGCCCCAGCAGCTGAACCACCTCGGCACGCGCCGCCAGGAGCTGGCAGCGCAGCGCCTCGACCTCCCGGCGATGTGCCGCGCGCTCGCCACCGATCTGCCGGTCCTGCTGCACCAGCTGCTGGCCCAGGGCCTGCTCGACATGGCGGCGCTCAGCCTCCAGCGCCTGCAACCGATCCTGATGCTCGTCGAGCCAGTGGTCCTGCTCGGTCCAGCACTGGCGCCGGTGCGCGTCGAGATGCGCGCGCACCCGTTGCCGGGTCAGCAGATGCATGCCGCCCGCGCCCGCCAGCAGCAGCCCCGCCGCGGTCGCCAACCCGCCCAGTCCATGCCACAGTGCCATCGCTTCCATGTCGCCCTCGGCCTTCCTTAAGTAACAAAAAGAAACAATTGACATCATGCCCAGGGTCTGCCGGAACATCTTGAAGGCAGACTGAGCACTTCATCCCGGTGCGCTCGTGCGGCAAGCTGCGCGCAAGGACAGGGCGCCGGCAGGCTGCTACCTTGAATGGCATCGCTTTCAACCGGACACCGCCGGAACCTCGACCTCATGAACCAGCTGCGCATCGTGGTGATGGAAGACGGGCCGCTGCAGGAGCAGGACCATGACGCGACGCTGCGTCACCTGGGCCTGATCGATGCCCGCACCGGCCTGCCGCACCGTGACCTGCTTCTCGACCGGCTCGGCCAGGCAGTGGCCGCGGTCAGCCGGGGTGGTGCGGCCTTCGCGCTGATGGGCATCGGCATCTCGGTGCTGCCCGGGCCGCCCGGCCCCAGCCGGGCCGAACCCGAGGCGTTGCGCGACGAGTTCGCGCACCAGTTGCTGGCGATGAGCCGCCACACCGACAGCTTCGCGCTCAGCGGCCCGGACGAGTTCCTGGCGCTGATTCCCGGCAATCCATCGGTCGGCGGGCTGATGGCGATGGGCCAGAAGATCGCCGCCGGCTTTGCCGGGCGGCTGCAGGTGCATGTCGGCGTGGCGCTGTGTCCGCGCCACGCGGCCGATGCCGGCGTGCTGCTGCAGCAGGCCTGCGCGGCGCTGGAGCAGGCCCGCAGCGCGCAGGTCATCACCGCGCTGTACGAGCCGCGTGGCCTGGGCACGGCGGCACGCGGCGACCCCACGCCGGAGCCAGAAGACGAGACCTGCGCGCCCGGCTTCGTGCCGGTGATCGACCTGCAGGAAGGCGGACTGCTGCGGCTGCAGATCGTGACTGGCGCCGGTGGCCCGAGCAGCGGCAGCAGCACCGACTTCGCACCGACCGCGGTCGGCTCGCCGCCGCGGCAGGATCGCAGCCAGCAGGTGCGCCAGCTGCTGGGCACGCTGGACCGGGCGCTGCAGGCCGCCAGCGACTGGCGCCGGCAGGGCCTGAAGGTCAGGCTGTCGCTGCCGCTGCCCGGCCGGCTGCTGGACGAACCCTCGCTGGCCCCGACGCTGCTGGCGCTGCTCGATCACCACCGCTGGCCCGCCCCCGACCTGACGGTCGAGGCCCGCAGCGCCGCGATCATGCAGCGCGGCGCCGAGGCGATCGAGGCGCTGAGCAGCGCCGGCGTGCCGCTGTCGATCGACGACGAGGGCGACGGCATGGCGCTGCATCTGGCGATGGCCGCCCCGGCCAGCGTGGCCGAGCTGAAGTTCGACTCCACCTCGCTGGGCCTGCTGCGCAGCGAGGCCCAGCGCATCGCGGTGGTGCGTGCGCTGGTCGCGCTGGCGCGGGGCTGGCAGGCGCGGGTGGTGGCCACCGGCGTCGACGATCTGCTGACGCGCGCCTGGCTGGCCGAGCTGGGCTGCGACGCGGCCCAGGGTCCGGCCTGCGGACGCGAGCTGCCCGCCGATCAGGTGCCGGCCTGGTGCGCCGGCCGTTCAGGGCCGGCTCAGGCCCCCGCTTCGGCGGCAGGATCCAGGCTGGCGTTGGGCCAGAGCGGCGCGGCCAGAGCGGCAGCAGGCTCGCAGCCGCGCTGACAGGCCGCGACCATCCGGGCGAGCCGCTCGCGCTGCGCGACGGCCGGATCGGCATCCCCCGGCTGCGCCGCCAGCGCCCGCACCAGGCAGACATCGGCCGCGCCGGCGGCCATGACCGACTCGACCTGCACTTCATCCAGCACGCCGCCGATGCCCACCACCGGCACCGGCGCCATGCGCGCCCACCAGCCGAGGTTGTGCAGGCCCTGCGGATGCCAGGGCATGTCCTTGGTCGTCGTCGGCCAGACCGGACCGCAGGCGACATAGGCCGGCTGCCGCGCCGTGGCCCGCGCCAGCTCCCACAGGCTGTGCGAGCTCAGACCCAGCCGCAGCCCGCGCGCCTGCGCCGCCGCCAGCCGCGCCCGCCCGGCCGCGCCCAGCGCCAGCAGGTCTTCCTGACCCAGATGCAGCGCGATCGAGGCCGCGTCCAGCCGGCCGGCCTCGACCGCGTCCAGCACCAGCGCGTGGTGATCGTTGATCACCAGCACCGGGCGGCGCTCGGCCGGCAGCACGTCGATCGCCGCCTGCGCCTGAGCGATCTGCGCCTGCAGCGCCTCGGCGAAGATGGCGTCGTCCAGATCGCGGTGCGCCGCCCGCTTGATGCGCAGCTGCAGCGCGCACAGCCCCGCCACCTCGGCGGCCGCGGCCAGCAGCGGCGCGGCCTGCGCGAACGAATCGCTGATCGCGTAGAGCCCGCCCGGCCACGGCTCGGGCGGCACGCGCACCGGCCCCGGCGGCGTCTCGTCGCAGCCCAGGCGCGGCAGCCGGCGCGCGTCGCCCGCAAAGCCCGCGTCGAAGCCCACCGGCCCGGCGCCCTGGCCCGCGGCGTGACCGGCGGCGATCGCCGCGGTGGTGGCCATCTTCGCCAGCACCAGTGCATCCGCCGTGACGAAGCCGCGCGCCATCGCCGCCGCGGCCGTGGTCGCAAACGTGCAGCCGGTGCCGTGCGTGTGGCGCGCGTCCAGGCGCGGCAGCGCCAGCCAGCCGCGCGCCAGCAGCGTGTCGATCCAGTCGAGCGCGTCCGTCCCGTCGGCGCTGTCGCCGCCGGTGATCGCCACCGCGCGCGCGCCCCACGCCCGCAGCGCCGCCGCCTGCGCCGGCACCTCGGCCGGCGTCGCGGCGTCAGCCACGCCCAGCAGCCGCGCCGCCTCGCGCCGGTTCGGGGTGATCAGGTCGGCGCGCGGCAGGATCTGCGTGCGGTAGGCCGCCAGCAGCGCGTCGTCGCAGAAGGCCGCGCCGCCGGCGCTGGCGCCCAGCACCGGATCGACCACCAGGCGCACGCGCGGTCCGCCCTCGGCGTCGAAGCGATCCAGCCAGCGCCTCAGCACCGCCACGCCCTCGGCGCTGCCGATCAGGCCGGTCTTGATGACGCTGGGGCGCAGGTCGGCGGCCAGCGCGGCGAGCTGCGCGTCGAGCACCTCGGCCGCCACCGGCACGACGCGGGCGACGCCGAGCGAGTTCTGCGCCGTGACCGACGCGACGACCGGGCAGAGGTGCACCGCGCAGCCCTCGGCCGCGCGCGCGTCGGCGCTGAGGCCCGCGCCGCCGCCGCTGTCGTTGCCGGCGACGCTCCAGACGATCGGCCGGGGCATGTCGGCGCTCACAGCAGGAAGGGCCGGCCGCTGACCGGCGTGGTCGCCACCGCCATCGCCTGCGGCGCCATCACGCCGGCCTCGTAGCCCAGGCGCCCGGCCTGCACCGCACGCCCGAAGGCCGCGGCCATGCGCACCGGATCGCGCGCCTGCGAGACGGCCGAGTTCAGCAGCACCGCGTCGTAGCCCAGCTCCATCGCCTGCACCGCGTGCGCCGGCGCGCCGATGCCGGCATCGACGATCAGCGGAATGTGCGGCAGCCGCTCGCGCAGCGTGCGCAGCGCCCACGGGTTGATCAGCCCCTGGCCGGAGCCGATCGGCGCGCCCCAGGGCATCAGCACCTCGCAGCCCACGTCGAGCAGGCGCTGGCAGGTCACCAGATCGTCGGTGCAGTACGGAAAGACCTGGAAGCCCTCGCGCACCAGCGCCTCGGCGGCGAGCACCAGCTCCCAGGGGTCGGGCTGCAGCGTCTGCTCGTCGCCGACGACTTCGAGCTTGATCCAGGCGGTGTCGTAGAGCTCGCGCGCCAGGTGCGAGAGCTCGACCGCCTCGCGCGCGGTGCGGCAGCCGGCGGTGTTGGGCAGCAGCCGCGCGCCCTGCTCGCGCAGCGCCGAGCGGATCGCGGCGATGTGGCCGTTGTCGCCGCCGCCCTCGCCCGCGTGGATGCGGCGCAGGCCGACGGTGACCACCTCGGTGCCGGAGGCGACGATGGCCTCGTGCAGCGCCTGCGGCGAGGGGTAGCCGGCGGTGCCGAGCAGCAGGCGGCTGTTCAGCGTCACGCCGTAGGCGCTCCAGGCGGACGGGTTCAGCGTGGGGTTCAGCAGAGCGGCGTCCATGGCG
>JBJOPV010000017.1:0-23844 GCA_046050625.1 Pseudomonadota bacterium | reverse complement strand
GCCCCCAGCTCGTTCGTCACCCACAGCTGGCTGCCGTCCGGCGTCAGCGCAAAGCGCCTCGGCCGCTTGCCCACCTTGATGTTCTTCGTCACCTTGCCGCTGGCCACGTCGATCACATGCACCAGGCTCGCCACCTCCGACGTCACGTACACCGTCCGCCCGTCACGGCTCACCAGAACCCCCTCCGGCTCCTCCCCCACCTTGATCTCGGCGCTGCGCTTGCCGCTGGCCACGTCGATCACCCCGACCACCCCGTCCTCCTCGTTCGACACATACAGCGTCTTGCCATCCGGCGTCAGGTCGAAGATCTCCGGGTCCTCCCCCAGCCCGATCTTCTTCACCGACTTGCGCGTGGCCACGTCGATCACGTCAGCCTGCCCCGAGTCCCCGCACGCCACCAGCAGCTGCCGCCCACCGGCCGTCAGCACCATGTGACGCGGCCGCTTGCACGTGGCAACCGTCCCCGTCACCGCCTGCGTCTTCAGGTCCACCACCGTCAGCCTGTGGTCCTTCTCGCTCGAAATGAAGGCCGTCTGGGCCTGCGCAGGCAGCAGGGCGGCGGCGCTCAGGACCGCCAGGGCGGCCAGCGACGGCAGATGGTGGCGGTGAGAACGAGCAGTCATGGTTCTTGTCTCCTGGATCGGGTTGATCTTGAAGTTCAGGGCGCGTGGGTGGCGCGGATGAAGGCCTCTTCGAGCCGCTCGCCGCCCAGCGCCACCGTGACCGCCGCGGGCGAGCCATCGGCCAGCAGCCGGCCCTTGTGCAGCACGACGACCCGGTCGGCGGCCTCGGCCTCCTCGACCAGATGCGTCGCCCACAGCACGGTGGTGCCGCGCGCGGCGATGTCGGCACGCATGGCGGCGAGCAGATCGCGGCGCGACTTCGGGTCCAGCCCCACGGTCGGCTCGTCCATCAGCACCACCTTCGGCCGGTGCAGCAGCGCGCGCACCAGCTCGACCTTGCGCCGGTTGCCCCCGGAGAGCTCGCGCACCGGCCGCGCCAGATCCTGGTCCAGGCCCAGCGCGCGGCAGCCCTCGGCGATGCGTGCGCCCACCACCCGGCGCGGCAGGCCGTGCAGATCGGCATGGAAGCGCAGATTGCGCTCGACCGAGAGGTCGAGATCGAGCGACATCTGCTGGAACACCACGCCGATGTCGGCCAGCGCGCCGACCGCGTCATGCCGCAGCGAGCGCCCCGCCACCATCACCTCGCCCTCATCGGCGACGAACAGGCCGGTCAGCACCTGGAACAGCGTGGACTTGCCCGCGCCGTTGGGCCCGAGCAGCGCGACGAACTGCCCGGCCGGCAGCGCCAGCGTCAGCCCGGCCAGCGCGGTGCGCTCGCCGTAGCGCTTGATCAGGCTCTGGATCTTCAGCATGGCATCGGAATCGGAATCGGAATCGGAAGGAAGAGGTCCGGTTTGTACCCAGGACCCGCCTGGCTGTCCCGTCCGGGCTTTCACCAAGGCAGATTGCCCGGGGGCAGGACAAGCACGCGATCAGAGGTCGATTTCCATCCGGTCGGCCGTCAGCTCGATGCCGTGGCGGGCCAGCACGCCAGCGGGCACCGCGGTGCTCAGGCCCGACTCCGGCACCGGCATCAGCAGCTTGCGCCGCGCGCCGACCTGGTCGAGCTGCGCCAGCAGCAGCTCGCCAGCCTCGACCTGCTCGCCGGCCTCCAGCCGCGGATCGATCGCGTCATCGCCCAGCAGCAGGCAGTCGGCCTGCTGCATCCACTCGAGCGCCTCCGGCCCGGCCTCGAGCAGGCTGCGGGCACAGAACAGGCGCTGGCCGGTCACCACGTCGCGCACCGCCAGCGCGATCGTCTCGCCGACCGCCGGCGCCGCCGGCCGGGCCGAATGCAGCGGCAGCGGCCCGTCGGTCGCCACGGCGGTGAACTCCAGCGTCGGCTGGCCCTCGACCCGGAACACCGCCTCGCGCGATTCGCCCGCCACCGGGATCACATGCCAGTGCACGCTGCAGTAGTGCTGCAGCAGCGGCAGCACCGGCAGGGTGTGGGTCAGCTCCTCGAAGACGGCCGGCGTCGCGTAGAGATGAATGGGTGCGCCGTCGCGCAGGCTCAGCAGGCCGGTCACATGGTCGACCTGCGAATCGGTCAGCACCACGGCGCGCACCGGCGCATCGGCCAGGCCGCGGTGGCGCAGCAGCCGGGCATCGGTGCCGAGCTGCCCGGCCACCGCCGGCGACATGTTGATCAGCACCCAGCGCAGCTGGTCGCCCGACAGCGCCAGCACGCCAGGCGCACGGGTCGAGTTGAGCGCCGGCGCGATCGGCTGGAGCGGCACGGCGTCACCACCCCCCTTGAGTACGACCAGCTTCATGGCATCTCCGGCAGCCCGACCACCCGGGAAAGGATGCGGCAAGCCCGCTCCGCGTCGAGTTCGGTCATGATGAAATGAGAAAAGTGCGGTCCGAGGTCGTTTCGGACGCTGGCCTGTTTCGTGCAAGACCCGTGCCGGACACGCAATGTCGCGCAGCCGACGCCATTGGCCGCTCTGGTCCGTCTGGCGATCGTCCGGGCAGGGACATTCCCGATCCCTTGCCGTGACCTGCCGTGCACTGCTCCATTTGGGAACAATCAACACCGATACGCTGACACAGGGGCAACCCGAATGCCTTGGCATGACACGAAGACCGCCGCGCTGGCCATGTTGCTGATGGTGGCCGGCGCCGTCAGCGCCGCGCCAGTGCCCTGCCCCGGTCCGGCGCTGCCGATCCGCGCACTGGCCGATGGAGTCTGGCTGATCTCCGGCAGCGCCGGCGACAGCCATGCGCTCAACCAGGGACGCATCTCCAATCTGCTGGCGGTGCGGGAAGGCCGACGCCTGTGGCTGCTGGGCAGCGGGCCGGATGCCCGCTTCGCGCGGGCATTGGACTGCCAGCTCGCGCGCCAGACCGGCCGGAGGGTGAGCGACGTGATCGCGCCCTGGCCGCGGCCGGAGCTGGTGCTCGGCCAGAGTGGACTGCTCGCCGCCCGGCGCTGGGCACATGAGGAGGTCGCCGCAGCGATGCGGGAGCGCTGCCCGCAGTGCATCGAGCGGCTGGCGCAGCGCCGCGATCGGCCCGCCGGCACGCCGACCGAGCCGGTGGTGCTGCCGAACCGGCTGCTGCGCGGCGCCAGCGGCCAGCTCGGCCCCTGGCGCTGGCATCGGCTGCTGCGCTCGGACAGCACCGCGGTCACCGTGTGGCAGCTGCCGCGCCAGCGCATCGCCGCGGCGCACGGCCTGCTGTGGAGCGACGGCGCGCCCGACCTGCGCGACGCACGCATCGCGGTGATGAAGACCTCGCTGCAGGCGCTGTCGGCGCTGCAGCAGCAGCCGGACGGCCCGCTGCAGTGGCTTCCGGAACAGGGCGAGATGCTCGGGGCAGAGGCGGCCGAGCGCCACCTGGCCTATCTGGAAGCGCTGGAGCGCCAGGCCGATCAGGCTTTGGAGGACGGCACGCAGGAAAGCGATCCGCCACCGGCACCTGAAGCGGCCATGATGGCCGCCGGCCTGCGCCATGGCCTGAACTGGCAGCACGCCTGGCGCGAGGCCGAGGCGCGCTGGTTCGGAGCCGTGGCGCCGCGCTGATCGCAGCCGCTCAGCGGCTGTCGCCGCGCCAGCGCAGCTTGCGGTAGATGGTGTTGCGGCTGATGCCCAGGCGCTTGGCCGCGACCGAGATGTTGCCGCCGGCCGCGTCGACCGCCTGCTGGATGGTGCGCAGCTCGATGTCCTCGAGCGACATCGCCGGCTCGTCGGGCAGGCGTGCGGCAACCGGTGTCGGCATCTGCGGCGAGGGCATCGACGCGGCGGGCGGCACCGGCTCGACCGGCGCGGCCGCAGGCGGGATCGGCACGGCGGCGGCCTGCGCCGCCCCGGGCGACGCGGCAAAGACGGGTGCCGCCACCGGCTCGGCGCTGGCGGCGCGCTGCTGCGCCACCCGGCGCGCATCGTCGATGAAGTCGTCCGACAGGTGATCGCGGGTGATCAGCGGCTCGCCGGAGGCCATCACGCAAGCGGTGCGCAGCACGTTGAAGAGCTGGCGCACATTGCCCGGCCAGTGGTAGCCCTGGAACAGCCGCACCACCTCCGGACTCAGGCGCAGACGCCGCTCCGGGCTCTCGCGGTCCAGGATGCGCTCGACCAGCGCCATCAGGTCGGAGCGCTCGCGCAGCGGCGGCAGGCGCACCGCCAGGCCGTTGAGGCGGTAGTAGAGATCCTCGCGGAAGGCCTTCTGCTCGATCATCTCGCGCAGGTTGCGGTGGGTCGCGCAGACCAGCGTCACATCGACCGAGACCGACTTGGCGCTGCCCAGCGGCGTGACCTGGCGCTCCTGCAGCACCCGCAGCAGATGCGCCTGCAGGCTGATCGGCATGTCGCCGATCTCGTCGAGAAAGAGCGTGCCGCCGTTGGCCTGCACGATCTTGCCGACCGCGCCCTTGCGCCGCGCACCGGTGAAGGCGCCCTCCTCGTAGCCGAACAGCTCGGCCTCGATCAGCGTCTCGGGAATCGAGGCGCAGTTGACCGCGACGAAGGGCTGGCGGGCGCGCTCGGAGTCCTGGTGGATCGCGCGGGCCAGCAGCTCCTTGCCGGTGCCGGTCTCGCCGAGGATCAGGATCGGGATGTCGCGGTTCAGGACACGGCGGATCTTGTCGATCAGCGCGGCGAACTGGGTGTCACCCAGGCTCAGGCTGGCCAGGCCGGTGGCCGGCGCGGCGCCGGCTGCCGTGCCACCGCCCACGCCGCCGCTGTTGCCGGCCGCACTGCTGCTGCCGGTGGCATCCGCGGCGCCCGCCTCGGCCGCGCCCATCGGGGCCGCCGAGGCCGCCGCCTCGGCAGCAAACCCGCTCGAGGCCGCATGCCAGACCGGCCAGTTGAAACGCGCGTAGACGTGGAACTGCCGGCCGCTGGAGAGCTCGACCGGCAGCGGCGTGGCCAGCGGCGAGCGAAAGCGATCGACCAGCGCCGCCACCGTGGTGCCGAACAGCGACGAGATGGTGTGCATGCGCAGCGCCGCCCCCGACAGGCCGAGCTGCTCCAGCGCCCCGCGGTTGGCGCCGACCAGCTTGCCGTCCTGGCTCACCGCCAGGATGCCCTCCATCAGCGTGCCGATGAACTCGACCCGGCTGTGGAAGTGCAGCCGCATGACGTTGCGGTAGTCGTCGGTCAGCCAGTGGTTCTCGATCATGCGCGCGCTCATCTTCACCAGGCCCATCGTGTGCTGGTGGTAGCTGCGCTGGTCGCCGGAGACATCGAGCACGCCCAGGATGTTGCCGCGCGGGTCCAGGATGGGCGCGGCCGAGCAGGTCAGGAAATGGTTGGCGTGCATGTAGTGCTCGTCGGCATGCACGAGCGTGGGCGACTCCTCGATCAGCGCGGTGCCGACCGCGTTGGTGCCCTTGGCCTGCTCCGACCAGTTCACCCCGGGCTGCAGCGCGACCTTGGAAGCCCGGTTCAGGAAGTCCTGGTCGCCGATCGAGTGCAGGATCGTGCCGGTGGCGTCGCACAGCAGCACCATCGACTCGCTGTTGACGATCTGCTCGTAGAGCATCTCCATCACCGGCGCGGCGTGCGCGTACAGGCGTTGGTTGCGCTCGCGCACCACACCCAGATCGGATCGCCCCAGCGGCGAATAGTCCAGCCGCTCGATGCGCGACAGCCCGAAGGCAGCGCAGCGCTGATGCGACTGGTCGATCTTGTGGACGTGCTCGTTGTCCAGCGGCAGCGCCGAGGCGATCGGGCGCCGCGGGTCGTGGGCGCCGGGGCGCATGCGCAAACCCGCGGATGCCGGGGTATAGGGACCTGCCATGCTTGCTGTCTCCTGATCTTCTCGAGTCTCTGTGCGGTGGGCACGAGACCCCATTGTCTCGCGTTCCTGCCAGTGGACGGTCATGTTCGAGGCGGGATCGAACACGGCCATCCGGGTTGTCATCAAATCGAACACATGACCCGGTCACATGTCACAGGGCGCTGGAAAACACCATGATGTCGCGCAAATCGGAAGCATTCGACACCCGCCGTATCAGGACAGACCCTGGTTTTGCCACCGGATTCGCACCGGTTTCCGTGCTTGGCACAGTGATTGCAGATTCGATGCCAGCAACTGCAACAAGCAGCCGATGCCCGCAGGCATCCACTCCACAGCACCCTCCAGGAGACACGAATGGCACGTGGCACTTTCTTTCGCGCAGCAGCCCTCGCGGCCCTTGCAACCCTTGCCGGCCAGGCGCTGGCCCACGGCGACGTGACGCCGCAGTCGGTCGACACCTCGGGCCTGCCGCCGCTCGGTGCCGAGTGGCGCGCAGAGAACCCGTACCGCAAGAATGACAAGGCCATCGAGGTCGGCACGTCGGCCTACACGCAGAACTGCGCGCGCTGCCACGGCCTGGACGCCATCTCCGGCGGCATCGCCCCGGACCTGCGCAAGCTCGACAACGACTGCGCCAACATCAAGGCCCCGGCCCGCCAGGCCGCCTGCGTCAAGGACGTCGACGACTACTACCTGACCAGCGTGCGCCGCGGCAAGGTCCGCAACGGCGCGGTCTACATGCCGCCGTTCGAGGGCACCTTCAACCAGGAAGCCATGTGGGCCATCAAGGCCTACCTGGAAACCCGCCGCGAGAAGCCGCTGCCCTGAGTCACCGCGGACGACCGACAATCGACGCCGGCCGCCACCCCTCGGGGCCGGCCGGCTTTTTTCTATCCGGATCCATCCGGACAGATCCCCAGAGACGGAGACAAGAACCATGACCGATCGTGACGAGAACGCCCACCCGCTGCGCCGTCGCCTGATCACTGCGGCGCCGGCGCTGGCCCTGGGCACGCTGCTGGGCGTCGGCGGCAGCGCCCAGGCGCAGGACGAGAAGAGCGCACTCACCCGGGTGCGCGAGCGGGGCCGACTGGTGGTCGGCCTCTACCACGACCTGCCGCCCTTCCACGTCAAGGGCCAGGGCATCGACATGGAGCTGGCGCAGGCGCTGGCCAAGGGGCTGGGCGTGGAGCTCTCGCCGCTGCCCTTCAATGCCGGCGAGAACATGAACGACGACCTGCGCAACATGGTCTGGCGCGGCCACTACCTCGGCTACGGCCCGGCAGACGTGCTGCTGCATGTGCCGGTCGACCGCCCGCTGATGATGGAGAACCCGCAGGTCAGCATCTTCGGCCCCTACTGGCGCGAGCGGGTGGCCGTCGCCCGCGACCTCTCGAAACTGCCCGAGCTCGACAGCCTGGAGCCACTGCGCGGCCGGCCGGTGGCGGTGCCGGGCCAGTCGCTGGCCGGCTGGCTGATGATCGGCGCCGAGTCGGGCATGCTGCGCGACTCGCTGCAGACCAAGATGGACAACGGCGTGATCGCCGCGCAGATGCTGCAGCGCGGCGAGGTGGTGGCCGCTGCCGGCCTGCGCTCGGAGCTGGAATCGACGCTGCAGGGCGACCCGCGCTTCGCCATCGGTCCGCTGCCGATGCCGCGCGCGCCCAAGGACGGCTGGGCCGTCGGCATGGCGACGAAGAAGAACGCCACCGATCTGGCCGAGGCGCTGCAGCGCGTGGTCAACGAGCTGGCGGCCTCCGGCGCGCTGAAGGCGATGTTCGCCAAGGGCCGGCTGGAGTGGCGTCCGGTCTGAGGCCGCGGCCCGCACCGGGCGCGACCGGGCGGCGCCGGGCCACTCCCGGATAATCCGCCCGATGGAACATTTCGACGCCATCATCGTCGGGGCCGGCGCGGCCGGTCTTTTCTGCGCCGCGCGCGCCGGCCAGCAGGGCCTGCGGGTGCTGCTGCTCGACCACTCGGCCAGGATCGCAGAGAAGATCCGCATCTCCGGCGGCGGCCGCTGCAACTTCACCAACCGCGACGTCGGCCCCGCCAACTACCTCTCCGACAACCCGCGCTTTGCGCGCTCGGCGCTGAGCCGCTACACGCCGGCCGACTTCATCGCGCTGGTGCAGCGCCACCGCATCGCCTTCCACGAGAAGCACAAGGGCCAGCTCTTCTGCGACCACAGCGCCGAGGACATCATCGCGATGCTGCTGCGCGAGGCCGAGGCCGGTGGCGTCACCCGCCGCCAGCCCTGCGGCGTGCGCGGCATCCGCCGCACCGAGGGCGAGACCCCGCGCTTCGAGCTCGACACCGATGCCGGTCCGGTGGCGGCGCCGCGCCTGGTCATCGCCACCGGCGGCCTGCCGGTGCCGGCCATCGGCGCGACCGACTTCAGCCTGAAGGTGGCCGCGCAGTTCGGCCTGGGCGTGGTCGCGCCGCGGCCGGCGCTGGTGCCGCTGACCTTCGACGCCAATGTCTGGGCGCCGTTCGCGGCGCTGTCGGGCATCGCGCTGCCAGCGGGCATTTCCTGTGGCACCGGCAAGGCCCGCACCACCTTCCTGGAGGATCTGCTGTTCACCCACCGCGGCCTGAGCGGCCCCGGCATCCTGCAGATCTCCAGCTTCTGGCGCCCGGGCCAGCCGATCGAGATCGACCTGACGCCCGGGCTGGACCTGGCCGCGCGGCTGCTGGACGCCAAGCAGGGCTCGCGCCGCCAGCTTGGCAACGAGTTCGCCGCCCTGCTGCCTGCACGGCTGGCCGAGGCCTGGCTGGCCGGCGCCAGCCTGGACGCCACCCGCCCGATGCCCGAATGCCGCGACCGCGACCTGCAGGCGCTGGCGCAGCGCGCGCGCGCCTGGTCGCTGCAGCCCGCCGGCGACGCTGGCTGGAAGAAGGCCGAAGTCATGGCCGGCGGCGTCGACACCCGCGAGCTGAGCTCGCAGTCGCTCGAGAGCCGCAAGGTGCCGGGCCTGCACTTCATCGGCGAGGGGGTCGACGTGACCGGGTGGCTGGGCGGCTACAACTTCCAGTGGGCCTGGGCCAGCGCCGCGGCCTGCGCCGACGCGATGGCGGCCGCCCGCCCCTGATCGTTGCGCCACCGGTGCGGTGCTACACTCGCGGATTCGCCACTGCCTGCAAATCTGGGCTACAATCCGCGGCTTTGCTGGCAAAGAAGTCCGTTCGAGTCGACGACATCTGGGTTTTCCGGAAACCCCGCGCCGGCCACCGAGGACACAACCGAAGGATCCTTCAGTTCATGACGACCATCCGAGTCAAGGAAAACGAGCCGTTCGACGTCGCCCTGCGTCGCTTCAAGCGCACGATCGAAAAGCTGGGCCTGCTGCCTGACCTGCGCGCCCGCGAGTTCTACGAGAAGCCGACCGCAGAGCGCAAGCGCAAGAAGGCCGCGGCCGTCAAGCGTCACTACAAGCGCGTGCGCTCGATGCAGCTGCCCAAGCGCCTGTACTGATCGGCAGGGTCCGCCACTCCGGCGGACACCGTCCCGTCAGGCACTGCCAGAACCCGCACGGGACGCCGTCGCGGGTTTTGTCGTTTTCAGACCACCAAGGAATCCATCATGAGCCTCAAGGACCAGATCACCGCCGACATGAAGGACGCGATGCGCGCCAAGGACAGCGAGCGCCTGGGCACCATCCGCCTGCTGCTGGCCGCGGTCAAGCAGAAGGAAGTCGACGAGCAGATCACGCTGGACGACGCCGCCGTCATCGCGGTCGTCGACCGACTGATGAAGCAGCGCAAGGACTCGATCAGCCAGTTCACGGCGGCCGGCCGCACCGATCTGGCCGACAAGGAATCGGCCGAGCTGAAAGTGCTCGAGGTCTACCTGCCGCAGCGCCTGAGCGCCGAGGAGATCGACGCCGCGGTGCAGGCGATCGTCGCCGGCCTGGGCGCCACCGGTCCCGGCGCGATGGGCCAGGTCATGGGCGCGGTCAAGCAGCAGCTCGCCGGCAAGGCCGACATGGCGCTGGTGTCGGCCGCGGTCAAGCGCGCGCTGGCGGGCTGACCCGCGCACGGCCCGGCCCCTCTTTTCCCACTCCCGCCCCCAGCGAGGTTTCCGATGAGCACTTCCTTGCCGATCCAGCGCGTCGCCGAAGACTTCTGCGTCGCGCCGCAGCTCACCCCGGCCGCGATGGCCGAGGCCGCCGCCGCGGGCTTCCGCAGCGTCGTCAACAACCGCCCGGACTTCGAGCACGGCCCGGACCAGCCCACCAGCGCCGAGATCGCGGCGGCTGCGCAGTCGGTGGGCCTGCAGTACGTGCACCTGCCGGTGGCCGGCGGCTACCAGAGCCCCGAGGAGATCGCCCGCTTCGCCGAGCTGCTGGCGACGCTGCCCAGGCCGATCCTGGCCTTCTGCCGCAGCGGCGCACGCGCGACCCGGCTCTACGTCCAGGCCACCCAGGCCTGAGCCTGCGCGATGTCGGCCGTCCCCGCTGCCGATCCGATCGGGCCGCGGCGGCTGCGCCGGCGCATCCTGCTGCTGGCGGTCATGCCGCTGCTGGCGGCCGTGGCGGTGATCGCGCTGGCGGTGCGCTCGCAGGCGCAGGACTTGGCGCAGCAGGAACGGGCGCTGGTCGAGACGGCCTACCTCGGCAGCAAGGAGGCCGAGCTGCGCCACCATGTCGAGATGGCCATGAACATGATCCGCCCGCTCTACGACAGCGGACGCGACGACGAGGCCACCCGGCAGGAGGCGATCCGCATCCTCAACGCCTTCGACTACGACAACGGCGACGGCTACTTCTTCGCCTACGACTACAGCGGCCGCTGCCTGGTGCTGCCGCACCAGCCCGAGCTGGTCGGCCAGAACCTGTGGGAGGTGCGCGACCGCGACGGCCAGCCGGTGGTGCAGGCCCTGATCGCCAAGGCGCGCGAGGGCGACGGCTATTTCCGCTATGTCTGGAACAAGCCCAGCGCCCGCGAGGTCGCGCCCAAGCTCGGCTACGTCGTCGGTCTGCAGCGCTGGGGCTGGATGGTCGGCACCGGCATCTACCTCGACGACGTGCAGGCCACCCTGGACGCGCTGGAGCGCCAGGGCCGCGCCAACATCGACAAGACCACCGGCTGGATCGCGATCATCGCGCTGATGGCGCTGGCCCTGGTGGGCGGCAGCACGCTGGCGATGAATCTGGGCGACCACCGCGCCGCCGACGCGCAGCTGCAGCAGCTCGCCCGCCAGGTGGTGCAGTCGCAGGAAAGCGAGCGCGCCCACCTCTCGCGCGAGCTGCATGACGGCACCGGCCAGACGCTGGTGTCGATCAAGCTGCTGCTCGACAGCAGCATGGAGCAGCTGCGCGGCGAGCAGGGCCGGGTGCCGATGGCGCTGGAGCGCGCCCGTGGCCGCATCGAGGAGGCCCTGGCCGAGGTGCGCGACATCTCGCACCGGCTGCGCCCGGTGGTGCTCGACACGCTGGGCCTGCCCAGCGCGCTGCGCCACCTCGGCGAGGAATTCGCCGAGCATGCGCAGATGGCCTTCTTCATGCGCATCGGCGGCCGCGAGCGCGATCTGCCCGAGGCGGTCAACACCGTGCTGTTCCGCATCACCCAGGAGGCGTTGACCAACATCGAGAAGCACGCCGAGGCCAGCCGCGTCGATCTGCGGCTGATCTACCTCGGCGGCGAGGTGCGGCTCACGGTGGCGGACGACGGCCACGGCTTCGACGCCGAGCGCATCCAGTCCGACCCGCGCCGGGGCATCGGCCTGCTGAACATGCGCGAGCGCGTCGAGGCCATCGGCGGCGTGTTGCGGGTACAGTCGCGCCCGGGCACGACCCGGGTCGTCGCCCAGATCGGCGCCGACGCCATCCGCCGGCTGGCGACGCCAGTCCCTGTCCTTCACCCGCCCTCCTCCCGATCCGATGCGCATCCTGATCGTCGATGACCACCCGCTCGTGCGCGAAGGCGTGCGCACGCTGATCAACCACCAGAGCGGCCTGGAGGTCGTCGGCGAGGCGGCCGATGCCGACGGCGCGCTCGAGGCGATCGCGCGGCTCGAGCCCGTGCTGGTGCTGACCGACATCGGCATGAAGCAGGTCAGCGGCATCGCGCTGACGGCGCAGATCCGCGCGCGCTGGCCGCAGGTCGACGTGATCGTGCTGAGCATGTACGACAACCCCGAGTACGTTCACCAGGCGATGCAGGCCGGCGCACGCGGCTATGTGCTGAAGGACGCGCCCTCGTCGGACATCGTCGACGCGATCCGCGCGGTGGCTGCCGGCGACACCTTCCTGAGCGCCAGCCTGTCGCGCCAGAGCGCACGCAGCGACGGCCCGCGCCCGATCCTGTCCGAGCGCGAGGCCGAGATCCTCGCCTGCCTGGCGCGTGGGCTGTCGAGCAAGCAGATCGCCGCCGAGCACGACCTGAGCGTGCGCACCGTCGAGACGCACCGCCAGAACATCCGTCGCAAGCTGCGCATCGAGGGCCAGGCCGAGCTGATCCGCTACGCGGTCGAGCACTGTCGCACCGCCGGCTGAACACCCGCGACGGGGCGCGCCGCTACCATTGCGGCCATGAGCGACACTCCCTTCTCCCCGTCCCGCGACCCGAGCGGCTCGCTGCTGGGCAAGACCGCCAGCTACCGCGCGACCTACGCGCCCGAGCTGCTGTATCCGATCTCGCGCACCCCGAAGCGCGAGGAGATCGGCCTGACGGCCGAGCGCATCGCCGCCGGCCGTCTGCCCTTCATGGGCGCCGACCTGTGGACCGCCTACGAGCTGTCGTGGCTGACGCCGCGCGGCAAGCCGCAGGTGGCCATCGCCACGATCACGGTGCCCTGCGACTCGCCCTGCATCATCGAGAGCAAGTCCTTCAAGCTCTACCTCAACAGCTTCAACATGACCCGGGTGGAGTCGCCCGAGGTGCTGCGCGAGATGCTGGTGCGTGACCTGAGCGCAGCGGCCGGTGCCCGCGTGGGCGTGCGCCTGGTGCTGCCGGAGGCCTTCGACGCGCAGCCGATCCACGAGCTGTCGGGCGTGCTGCTCGACCGCATGGACATCGACTGCGACCGCTACGGCCCGCCCTCGCCGGAGCTGCTGACCGCCGCCCTCGACGAGCAGCCGGTGACCGAGACGCTGACCTCGCACCTGCTCAAGAGCAACTGCCTGGTCACCGGCCAGCCCGACTGGGGCAGCGTGCAGATCAGCTACACCGGCCCGCAGATCGACCAGGAAGGGCTGCTGCGCTACCTGATCAGCTTCCGCGAGCACGACGAGTTCCACGAGCAGTGCGTCGAGCGCATCTTCACCGACCTGCTGGCGCGCTGCCAGCCGGTGCGGCTGCAGGTCTACGCGCGCTACACCCGCCGCGGCGGCCTGGACATCAGCCCCTGGCGCACCAGCCATCCGGCCATGCCGCCGGCCAACGTGCGCACCGCGCGCCAGTGAAGGAAGCGACGATGCAGACTCCCGCGCCCCGCGTGCTGACGCTGCACGGCATCCCCAACTGCGACACGGTGAAGAAGGCACGCGCCTGGCTGGCCGCGCAGGCGCCGGCCGCCGGTGTCGACGTACTTTTCCACGACTTCAGGAAGCAGGGCGTGCCGGCCGAGCTGCTGGCTCAGGCGGCGCAAGCGCTGGGCTGGGAGCGGCTGATCAACCGCAGCGGCACCACATGGCGCCGGCTCGACGAGGCCACGCGCGAGGCCGTGACCGACGCCGCCACGGCGACCGCGCTGATGCAGGCCCAGCCCAGCGTGATCCGCCGCCCGCTGGTGCGCTGGCCGGACGGCGCATTCAGCGTCGGCTTCGACGCGGCGGACTTCGCCGCGCGGCTGGCCCGCTGAGCGGGCCCGGCGGCCACGTCGCCGCGCGGGTTCCGGAAGGCTCCCGCCATGAGGCAGCACAGCAACCCATGCCTTGGCCGGGGCCGCCACGCGGTACAGGCGGTTACAGTGGGTGGCTTGCGCCGATCCACCATCGACACGTCCGGGCCCGCCCTGCTGCCGAACCTGCCACCGCCCGTCCTCCTGTCGTGACGAAGAAGTCTCTCGTCCTGTCCTGCCGCCGGATCCTGCTCACCCTGGCGGTGCTGCTCACGCTGCTGCTGCTGGCCGGCTCGGCCGCGGTCGCGATCGCAGTCGCACGGCTGTGGCCACAACTGCCCGCGCTCGACCGGGTGCTGCACTACCAGCCGCAGCAGCCGCTGCAGGTCTTCTCCGTCGACGGCGTGCCGATCGCCCAGTTCGGCGAGGAGAACCGCGAGTTCGTGCCGATCGCGCAGATCCCGCCGCTGCTGCAGCAGGCGGTCATCGCAGTCGAGGACCGGCGCTTCCTGCGCCACCCCGGCATCGACCCGATCGGCATCGCGCGCGCGGTGCTGGCCAACCTCGGCGGCGAGCTGCGCGAGGGCGGCTCGACCATCACCCAGCAGGTGGCGCGCAACTTCTTCCTGAACCAGGACCGCACGCTCGAGCGCAAGCTGCGCGAGGCGCTGCTGGCGCTGCGCATCGAGCACGAGCTCGACAAGCCGCGCATCCTCGAGCTCTACCTGAACCAGATCGACCTGGGCCAGCGCAGCCACGGCTTCGCCGCCGCGGCACGGACCTATTTCGGCAAGCCGCTGCAGGCGCTGACGCTGGCCGAGACCGCGATGCTCGCCGGGCTGCCACAGAACCCGGCCTGGGCCAATCCGGTCATCAACCCTGAGCGGGCCCGCGCCCGCCAGCGCCAGGTGCTGCAGCGCATGGAGCGCGACGGCCTGATCAGCGCCGCGCAGCGCGCCAGCGCCGAGGCCGAGGTGCTGGTGGTGCGCCGGCCCAGCCAGACCGAGATCCAGGCGGGTCATCTGGCCGACATGGCACGGCGCTGGGCGGCAGCGCGGCTGGGCGAATCGGTCTACGCCCAGGGCTACCGGATCTACACCACCGTGACCGCGGCCGAGCAGCGCACCGCCCATGCCGCGCTGCGCCAGAGCCTGATGGCCCAGGAGCGCACCCGCCCCTGGCGCGGCCCCGAGGGTCATGAGGATCTGCCTGAAGGCATCGAGGGCAGCGCGCTCGACCGCATCGCCGCACAGGCGCTGCGGGACAGGCGCGATGACGAGGACCTGCGTCTGGCGATCGTGACCACGGTGCGCGTCGACGGTCTGGAGGCCCGGCTGGCCGATGGGCGGGCGGTGGCGCTCGGGCCGATCGGCCTGCAGCGCCTGCACGAGGCGCCGCCGGGCACACCCGCGCTGCGCCGGGGCGCGGTGATCCGGCTCGAGCGCCTGCGCCGCGACGATGGCGGTACCTTCTGGAGCCTGGCGCAATGGCCGCAGGCCGAGGGCGCGCTGGTGGCGCTCGATCCGATCGACGGCCGGGTGCGGGCGCTGGTCGGCGGCTTCGACCATCACCGCAGCCCGCTGGACCGGGCCACCGCGGTCTGGCGCCCGGCCGGCTCGGCACTGCAGCCCTTCGTCGACTCGGCCGCGCTCGAGCATGGGGTCATGCCCGACAGCCTGATCAGCGATGCGCCGCTGCCCGAGGAAGGGGCCACCCTGACCCAGGCACCGGCCAGCCAGGCCCGGGTGCTGACGCTGCGCCAGGCCCAGCTGATCGACGCCCGCCATGCCGCCGCCCAGCGCCTGAAGCATGTCGGCATCGATCCGACCCGCGACTGGCTGGAGCATTTCGGCTTCGACCGTGACCGGCTGCCCAACGATCTGAGCCTGGCCACCGGCCAGGTGGGTACCACGCCCATGCAGCTCGCCCGTGCCTACAGCGTGCTGGCACGCGATGGCGGCGACCCGGTCGCCCCGAACTTCGTCGACCGCATCACCGACGCCTCCGGCGTGGTGATCTACCGCCCGCCCGCCCTGCCTCCGCACGAACCTGGCCAGCGGGTGGTGCCGTCACGCAATGTCTTCCTGCTGGGCACGCTGCTCAAGGATCATCTGCTGGCCGGCCAGGCTGCACCGGTGCTCGACCGGCTGCAGCGCCCCGACCTGTTCGCCCGGGCGGGCCGCTCCGACCAGGGTGACGGCTGGTTTGCCGGCTACCAGCAGCGGCTGGTTACGGTGACCTGGATCGGCCGTGCCGCCGCGCTGCCCCCCGATGCGGGCGCCTTCGATCCGGTCGCGCTGGCCCGGCAGAGCTGGACAGACTTCATGGCCAGCGCGCTGGCCGGCATCGCCATCGCGCCGGCCGTGCCGGTGCCGGCCGGCCTGCAGCCCGTCGGCGAGGACTGGCGCTATCTCGAGCAGGCCGAGGAGCTGGCCCCGGCCTACATCGGCGTGCTGCCGGATTCAGCGGTAGAGATCGCGCGGATCGTCCATCGCCGCAGCCGAGAGCACCCGGCCGTCGAAGTCGAAGGTCACGCGGAAAATGCGCCGCGTCGGGCCGTCCTGCCAGCGCCAGTCCCAGACCTCTTCCTTCTTTAGCGCGTAGGCCTCCTTCAGCGCTGGCGGGCCGAGCTGCTCGCGCACCTGCTCGACCGTCATGCCGGGGCGAACCTGCGCGAAGCCTTCGGGCTGCAGCAGCTGGCGCAGCTGCACCAGCCGGCCATCGGCGCCGATCGTGGCGACATGGTTGGTCGTGCCCTCGGGCTGGGCCGAGAACTCCAGTCGGCGCTGCCCCTCAGGCAGCCCCCGGATCGCCACCGGCGTGCCGAACTCGCGCAGCACCTCCTGCTCGGTGGCCTGTCCCGGCTGCAGCCGGGCCTCGCGCCGCGCGTCGCAGCCCGGCAGCGCCAGCCCGAACACCAGACCCGCCAAGGCCGCCGCCGATGCGAAGATGCGTGCCGCCCGCTGCGTGATGCCAGAGCCCATGATGGAGATCCTTCCGATGATGACGACGATGCCGATGTTGACGACCCGCGCGGCCCGCCAGGTCGCCCTGCTGCTGGCCGCCGGCGCCCTGGCGGACGCAGCAACCGGCGCCACGCCCCTGGTGCGTTGCCACGTCGACTATGGCGGCGAGACCCGCATCGTCGAGCTCGACGAGCGCGCCGATGCGCTGGGCACGCCCACGCAACCGATCGGATCCTACTTCCTGTGGCGCGCGGTGCTGCAGCGTGACGGCCGCAGGATCGAGCTGCGCATCGACACCGATGCCGACCGCGACGCCGAGCAGTCGCCGCTGCCGCTGCACCAGGGCCGCTTCCGGCTGCCGGAGCGTGTCTCGACGCGCGCGGCAGACGGGGGCTTCACCGGCTGGCAGCGGGTGCATGAGCCGCTGCGCGACGGCGAACTGCAGTACGCCTGCGAGCGCACCGCCACGCCGCTGCCACCACCGCCCCTGCCGGCAGCAGCCCCCCGCCCGGCCCGGCGCGCCGCCCCCGACGCCCGCGTGCGCCTGATCTTCGCCGGTGACCTGATGCTCGACGACGGGCCGGGCCGGCTGATCGCGGCCGGCGGCGATCCGCTGGCCCCCTTCGAGGCGCTGCTGCGTCAGGCCGACGTGCGCATCGGCAACCTTGAATGCCCGGTGGCCGCGAGCGGCACGCCACTGCCGAACAAGATCTTCAGCTTTCGCGCCGAGCCGACAGCGCTGCGGGTGCTGCAGGGCCGCTTCGACGCGCTGTCGGTGGCCAACAACCATGCCGGCGACCAGGGCCCGGCGGCCTTCGTCGAGACGCTGGAGCGGGTGCGCGCGGCCGGCATCGCGCCCTTCGGCGGCGGGCGCGACCTGCGCGAGGCGCACCGGCCGCTGTGGATCGAGCGCGCCGGGCTGCGCATCGCGCTGCTGGCCTACGACGAGTTCAAGCCGCGCAGCTTCCGCGCCGGCCCGTCCACGCCCGGCGTGGCCTGGAGCGATGACGCACAGGTCGTGGCCGACATCCGCGCCGCCCGCCTGGCCGGCGCCGACGTGGTGATTCCCTTCATGCACTGGGGCTGGGAGCGCGAGCCGGAAGCGGGCGAGCGCCAGCACCGCCTGGCGCAGCGCATGATCGAGGCGGGCGCGGATGCAGTGGTCGGCGGCCACCCGCATGTGACCCAGGGCGCCGACCTGGTGGCCGGGCGGCCGGTGGTCTGGAGCCTGGGCAACTTCGTCTTCGACGGCTTCGAGGACTTCGCACCGGCACGCCGCGGCTGGCTGCTGCGCATGACGGTGGACGCGCAGGGCGTGCGCGAATGGGACACGGTGCAGGCCGACATCGACCTGCAGGGCACACCGCATCCCGATCTGCAGGCCTGGACACCGTGCGGACGGCGCGGCGTCGGCACGGTGCTGCGCTGCCAGGCCGGCGCTCAGCGCTGAGGCGACTCGGGCAGCTCGATCTTCACCTCGAGCACCTCGAGGTTGTCGTGGCGCTCAAGGTGCACCTTGACGTCGTTCGGGTGGATCGCGACGTACTTGGTCACCACCGCCAGCAGCTCGCGCTGCAGCGCCGGCAGGTAGTCGGGGCTGGAGCTGCGCGAGCTGCGCTCATGCGCCAGGATGATCTGCAGCCGCTCCTTGGCGACCGTCGCGGACTTCTGCTTCTCGCCGAGCATGAAGGAAAGAAACCCCATCGGGTCACCTCGCGCCGAACAGCCGCTTGAAGAAGCCGGGCTTGACGACATCGATGAAGCGCATCGGCTTGTCCTCGCCGAGGAAGCGCGCCACCACGTCCTTGTAGGCTTCGGAGGCATCGCTGCCGTTCATGTGGATCACCGGCACGCCCTGGTTGGAAGCCTGCAGCACCACCTCGGACTCCGGAATCACGCCGATCAGCGGGATGCGCAGGATCTCGTTGATGTCGGCCAGCGACAGCATCTCGCCGCCCTGGACCCGCGCCGGGTTGTAGCGGGTGATCAGCAGATGCTCCTTGACCGGCTCTTGGCCCTCGATCGCGCGCAGCGTCTTGGAGCTGAGCATGCCCAGGATGCGGTCGGAGTCACGCACCGACGACACCTCGGGGTTGGTCACCACCAGGGCCTCGTCGGCAAAGTGCATCGCCATCATCGCGCCGGTCTCGATGCCGGCGGGTGAGTCGCAGACGATGTACTCGAAGCCCTGCTCGGCCAGCTCCTGGAAGACCCGACCGACGCCCTCCTTGTTGAGAGCCTCCTTGTCGCGAGTCTGCGAGGCCGCCAGCACGTGCAGGTTCTCGCAGTTCTTGTCCTTGATCAGCGCCTGGTGCAGATTGACCTCGCCGTTGATCACGTTGATCAGGTCGTACACGACCCGACGCTCGCAGCCCATGATCAGGTCGAGGTTGCGCAAGCCGACGTCGAAGTCGATCACTGCGGTCTTGTGCCCGCGGATCGCCAGCCCCGACGCGAAGCTCGCGCTGGTCGTGGTCTTGCCGACGCCACCCTTGCCGGAGGTCACTACGATGATCCTGGCCATCCGTCGTGGTCCTTTCTTCGTTTTTTGTCTGTTGTCGTTGTCCCGCCTGCAGCCCGGTGCGGGCTTCAGGTCTTGATGGCCTCGATGACCAAGGTATCGCCGTCGAGCCGCACCTGTGCGGCCTTGCCGCGCACCTCGATGGGCAGCGGCGGATCGGTGGTCTGGTAGATGCCGGCCACCGAGATCAGCTCCGGCTCCATGCAGGTCGAGAAGATGCGTGCGCTGATGTCGCCGGTCGCGCCAGCGATCGCCTTGCCGCGCAGCGGCGCGTAGACGTGGATGCTGCCGTCGGCGATCACCTCGGCGCCGTGGCTGACCAGCGCCAGCACCACCAGATCGGCGTTCTTGGCATAGACCTGCTGACCTGAGCGCAGCGGCCGGTCGACCACCAGCAGCGTCGGCACCAGCACGGTCGGAGCGGCCTGCGACGGGGCGTCCGGATCGGTGGCGGCGACGTCGACGGCCGCCTCGGCGGGCCTGATCGGCTCGGGCTCGGGCTCGGGCACCACGGCCGGCTCGGTCTCGGGCGGCGGCGCGACGCGGGCATGCGGCAGATCTGCACCCGAATCGGGCGCCTCGCACAGCCCGGCCTCCAGCGCGGCCTCCATCTGCTCGGGCGAGCCCGAACGCACTGCCACCGGCACCATGCTGTAGCGCCGCAGCAGCGCGGCCAGACCGGCGAAGTCGATCGGCTCGACCTGCTCGCGCACATGCGTCAGGTCGATGACGACCGGATCGCGGTTGAAGAAGTCGGCCGAGGGCGCGATGCGCGCCTCGAACTGCGCCTCCAGCTCGTCGAGACGGGGGGTTCGCAGCACCAGCGCGACCAGCGCCAGCGAGGCGCTTTTCAGGTCGAAGGCGTTCGACGGATTCGCCGGGGAAGATGCGGCCATTGTGGAGAGCGAGTCGGTACCGTCTGGTGATCGATTTATGAAGAAACCTGCAGGAACGAGTGTACTCACGCCCCACCGCCCCGCCGGCCCGGATCAGCCGGAACTTGAGGACGAATTACCGGATAAATCCGAACGTCGATACATCAGGTTTCATTTTCACCCAGAAAACCGCCACTCTGCCGCGACCAGAGTCGGGCATAGAGCCCGCCACGGGCCAGCAGCGTGGCGTGGTCGCCCTGCTCGACGATGCGGCCGCGGTCGAGCACCACCAGCCGGTCCATCGCCGCGATGGTCGAGAGCCGGTGCGCGATCGCCACCACCGTCTTGCCCTGCATCAGCGTGTCCAGGCTGGCCTGGATCGCCGCCTCGACCTCGGAGTCGAGCGCGCTGGTGGCCTCGTCGAGCAGCAGGATGGGCGCGTCCTTCAGGATCACCCGGGCGATGGCGATGCGCTGGCGCTGCCCGCCCGAGAGCTTGACGCCGCGCTCGCCGACCTGGGCGTCGTAGCCGCTGCGCCCGGACGGATCGGAGAGCTGGCGGATGAAGCCGTCGGCCTCGGCGCGGCACGCGGCCTCGATCATCTCGGCGTCGCCCGCATCCGGGCGGCCGTAGAGGATGTTGTCGCGCACCGAGCGGTGCAGCAGCGAGGTGTCCTGCGTGACCATGCCGATCTGCGCGCGCAGGCTGTCCTGGGTGACGGTGGCGATGTCCTGCCCGTCGATCAGGATGCGCCCGCCGTGCAGGTCGTGGAAGCGCAGCAGCAGGCTCGTCAGCGTGGACTTGCCCGCGCCGGAGCGCCCGACCAGGCCGATGCGCTCGCCCGGACGGATGTGCAGGTCCAGGCCCTGGATCAGGGGCGCCTCGTCGGACGCGCCGTAGCCGAAGCGCACCTGCTCGAAGCGGACCTCGCCGCGCGGCACCGCCAGCGAGCCCGCGCCCGGCCGGTCGACCACCCGGCGCGGCTGCGACAGCGTGGCCAGCCCGTCCTGCACCGTGCCGATGTGCTCGAACAGGCCGGTCATCTCCCACATCACCCAGTGCGACATGCCGTTCAGGCGCAGCGCCATCGCGGTGGCCGCCGCCACCGCGCCGATGCCGACCTGCCCCTGGCTCCACAGCCACAGCGTCATGCCGGCGGTGGCGGCGATCAGGCCCATGCTCAGCAGGTGGTTGACGATCTCGAACAGGCTGACCAGGCGCATCTGGCCATGCACCGTGACCAGGAAGTCGCCCATCGCGCTGCGGGCGAAGTCGGCCTCGCGCCGGGCGTGCGAGAACAGCTTGACGGTGGTGATGTTGGTGTAGGCATCGCTGACCCGGCCGGTCATCAGCGATCGCGCGTCCGCCTGCGTGCGCCCGACCCGTGCCAGCCGCGGCACGAACCAGGCCACCGAGGCGGCATACAGCAGCAGCCAGACCCCGAAGGGCAGCAGCAGCCAGCGATCCAGCCCGCCGGCCAGCAGCGTCATCGTCACGAAGTAGATCGTCACGAAGACCAGGATGTCGGTCAGGATGAAGGTGGTGTCGCGCACCGCCAGCGCAGTCTGCATCACCTTGGCCGCGACCCGGCCGGCGAACTCGTCCTGATAGAAGGCCAGGCTCTGGCCGAGCATCAGCCGGTGGAAGTTCCAGCGCAGCCGCATCGGGAAGCTGCCGGCCAGCGTCTGGTGCTTGAGCATCGTCTGCAGCGCCACCAGCGCCACGCTGCCCAGCACGATGGCCAGCAGCAGCAGCAGGTCGGTGCGGTGGGTGTGCCAGAGCCCGGCCGGATCGGCCTGGCCGAGCGTGTCGACCACCGTGCCGAGCGCGCCGAACATCCAGGCCTCGAAGGCACCGATCAGCGCCGTGCACAGCGCCATCACCAGGATGTGGCCGCGCATGCCGGCGCTGCTGTCCCAGACGAAGCGCCACAGCCCGGGGCGCGGCGGCACGATCTCCTCGGCAGGAAACGGATCGACCCGCCGCTCGAAGGCCTGAAAGAGGGCCCGAAAAACGAAAAACACGTCTTGCTTCTCTCTGATACGCGCCAGTGGCGGATTGTGCGACCGGGAAACGGTCCTTACCGCCCCCCACGCCATGAATACAGACACTTGCGGCAAGCGCCGGAACAATGCGTCCCATGATGAAGACCACCGCCCCCACCTCCGCCGCCCCGACCGATGCCCTCATCGCTGCCGGCCCCGTCGATGCGTTGACGCACACCGCCTCGCAGCGGCGCCAGCTGCTGGTGGCGTTGGCAGCACTGGGCAGTGCGCCCGGCCTGTGGCCGGCCCGCGCCGAGGCGCAGACCGTCACCCCGGTCTACGGCAGCCTGAAGGGCGCCAGCCTGGGCGACAACGCCGCGCTCAACGGCGCATTGCCCTTCCCGGCTGGGCACGCCTTCAACACCGACATCTCGAAGGCGGCGGTCGACCCGGGCTCGGCGGCCATGATCGCCAGCATCGGCAGCACCGCGGGCCTGCGACCGGACTTCGGCTCGGGCACCTGGGACGGCGGCCCGATCGGCATTCCTTACGTGGTGGTCTCGGGCAGCCAGGCCAAGGTGACGATCCGCTTCACCGCCTATGCCTCGGAGAGCGAGCCCGGCCCCTACCCAGTGCCACGCACCGCACCGATCGAGGGCGGCGCCAGCAGCTCGGGCGATCGCCATGTCATCGTCATCGACCGCGACAACAACCGCCTGTACGAGCTCTACCGCGCCTTCCCCAACGCCGACGGCAGCTGGTCGGCCGACTGCGGTGCGGTCTTCCGCCTCGACACCCTGACGATCCGCCCGACCGCCAAGGCCGGCTGGACCAGCGCCGACGCCGCCGGCCTGCCGATCTTTCCCGGCCTGGTGCGCTACGACGAGGCGATGCGCGGCGCCGGCGGCATTCGCCACGCGCTGCGCTTCACCGTGCCGAAGACCCGCAAGGCCTACGTGCCACCGGCGACGCACTGGGCCTCCAGCAGCACCAGCACCGCGCTGCCGCCGATGGGCGCGCGGCTGCGCCTGAAGTCGACCTTCGTGATCCCGAGCACCTTCAGCAACGAAGCCAAGGCCATCCTGACCGCACTGAAGACCCACGGCATGTTCGTGGCCGACCATGGCAGCGCCTTCTACCTGAGCGGCGCGCCCGACCCGCGCTGGAACAACAGCCGCCTCATCACCGAGCTGAAGACGGTCAAGGGCAGCCACTTCGACGTGCTGACGATGACCGGTCTGGTCAAGGGCTGAGCGGCCTCAAAGACCGGGGCGATCTCAGCGCGGCCGGCGCTTGGGTGCGCCGGTGGCGCGCGGCGGCAAGCCAGTGTGCTGGGTCAGGATCGTGCCGGGTTTGGGGGCCGCCTGGCCACGACTGCCCGGCACGACGATCTTCGCAGCCGATGGGGCCGATCCGCCCTTGCCTGCGGCGTGAGCCGCCGGCCGGCTCAGTGCCGCCTTGACGCCGACCAGGGTCGAGTTCTTGCGCCGCGCGCTCTGGTAGCTGCCGTCGGTGGCCGGCTGGAAAGTCGGAATCAGGTGGTGCTTGCCGTTGCCGATCAGGTCGGCGCGCCCCATGTCCTTGAGCGCCTCGCGCAGCAGCGGCCAGTTGTTCGGATCGTGGTAGCGCAGGAAGGCCTTGTGCAGCCGGCGGCGGCGCTCGCCGCGCACGATGTCGACCTTCTCGGCGCGCGCGGCGTCGCGGCTGATGCCCTTGAGCGGGTTCAGGCCCGAGTGGTACATCGCGGTGGCCGTGGCCATCGGGCTGGGGTAGAAGGTCTGTACCTGGTCGGCGCGGAAGCCGTTCTCCTTCAGCCACAGCGCGAGGTTCATCATGTCCTCGTCGCGGGTGCCGGGGTGCGCGGCGATGAAGTACGGGATCAGGAACTGCTTCTTGCCCGCCTC
>JBJOPV010000016.1:0-23926 GCA_046050625.1 Pseudomonadota bacterium | reverse complement strand
TGCCCACCGAGCACAGCGGCCAGCCCGCCGCCGGCTGGCCCAGCGCCGAGTCCGGCCGCTTTCTCGACAGCGCGCCCGCGCCGGTGGCCACGCCGGACACGCCGAAGACGCCGGTCGCGGCGGCCAGTGCGGCCGCTGCTGCACCGCGACAGGACGGCCCCTGGCCGCCGCCGGTGGTCGAGCCGGCCCGCGCCGACGGCTGCAGCACCGCGCTCACCGGCAGCGGGCGCACCTTCCATGTCGGCCCGGGCCAGACCTTCACCGAGCTCGACGAGGTGCCCTGGCTGTCGCTGCAGGCCGGCGACGTGGTCAACATCCACCACCGCCCCGAGCCCTACCGCACCAAGATCGGCCTGCGCGCGCAAGGCCGTGCCGACGCGCCGGTCGTGCTCAACGGCGTCACCGACGCGCAGTGCCGCCGCCCGGTCCTCAGCGGCGAGAACGCCACCACCGCACGCGACGCCGCCGCCAGCGGCTTCTTCAGCAAGCAGTACAGCGAGCCCTACGGCCTGATCTTCATCTACAAGTCGCGCGAGCAGGCCTGGGGCAGCCGGCCGCGCCACATCCGCATCCAGAACCTGAAGCTCACCGGCGCGCACCAGGACCGGCGCTACACCGGCATGGACGGCCAGAGCGGGCGCTACGTCGCCGGCGCCGCAGCGATCTACGCCATCGTGGTCGAGGACCTGACGGTCGAGAACTGCGAGATCACCGGCAACGGCAACGGCATCTTCGTCAACAGCCGCTCCGACGAGGAGGCCAGCCGCAATGTCTTCATCCGCCACAACCGCATCTGGAACAACGGCAATGTCGGCAGCTGGCTGGAGCACAACCTCTATGTGCAGACCGCGCGTGCGCTCTACGAGGGCAACGACATCGGCCAGCTGATTCCCGGCGCACGCGGCTCGTCCCTGAAGGACCGCTCCAGCGGCACGGTGGTGCGCTTCAACCGCATCACCGCAGCGGCGCGTGCGCTCGATCTGGTCGAGATCGAGGGCGGCGTGCGCCCGGTGCGCGAGGACCGCCACTATCCGGACGCCTGGGTCTACGGCAACCTGATCCTGAACGACCTGTCGCTGCCGGGCTCGGGTTCGGTCAAGCTGATTCACTGGGGCGGCGACAACGACGAGCGCTATTTCCGCAACGGCACGCTGCATTTCTTCCACAACACCGTGATCCACAGCGGCACCCAGCAGCAGGCCTGGTACATGGCGCTGTTCGACATGCCCGGCGCCCGCCAGACGGTGCGCGCCACCGGCAACCTGCTCGTCAATCTGGGCAGCACCCAGATGCGGGTCGGCCACCAGGCCGGCACGGTCGAGTTGGCCGGCGCCAACTGGATTTCGCGCGACTGGGCCCAGGCCGGTCCGGACTCGGTCGTGCGGGTGCGCACCAGCGGCGCGCAGCTGTTCGAGGGGCCACCGCCAGCCATCGACAGGAACAGCGGGCGGCTGCGCGCGCCGCTGACGCGCCTCGATCAGCCTGCGGGCGATCTGCCGGCCGACTCGGCCGGCCAGCCGCTGCGCCTGAGCCACCAGTTCGGGGAAGACCGCGGCCTGGTGCCGCGCCCGATTCGCGGCCGCGGCCCCGATCTGGGCGCCTTCGAACAGCCCTGAAGACCCGTGCACACGGATGATCTGAGAGATTCGCTCGGCCCGGAGCCGGAAATATTTCGCGACATCGATCAAACGAATTGCGGGGTATTTCCGGTCATTTGTAATCACGTGCCCAAGGCCCGTACACGAAAAACCCGGGAGAACCACTGCGGTGCCCCCGGAACAGGCGTTCTTCCCGCGCAGCACGTGACGCGCAATCCATCACGCCGCCGCAGACCGACCTGAAAACATCGATCCGGGCCTGAAAAACCCAACCGCCGGGGGTTTTTCTTGTTTTTTATTCTCGGCACCCCCTGTTCCAGGGCGCCTCGGTTACATATCACCCAACTTTCTTACCAGCGGTTTGCTGCGGCCTGCCTACCTTTCGCTCCGTGAATTTCGCTCGGCACTGAACCCCCGCATCCAGATGCCGACATCCATCAGGGGGAAATGACAGTTTTTCACATCAAGAGATTCTGTCGTCTTCTCTGGCTCATTTCCGGCTCGAAAGGTTGTCTCCATGTTTCATTCCGCCTTCGCCCTTGCGAATATCGCATCTCGGGGCCTGCTGACCGGACTGGCCGGACTGGCGGCAGGCAGCACGGTCCTGGCCCTGTCGGCCGCGCCGGCCCAGGCACAGACCCTGGTCGTGTCGAGCCGTGCCGGCACGGCCAGCACGCTCACGCGCACCATCATCGCGCCGACCGGCGTCATCGCCACCGGCACCACCCGCAGCACGGTGGCCGCTGCCGCGCTCGGCCTGACACCCTGCCAGCCCTCGGGCAAGGGCCGGGACTTTCCGGTCGGACCGGGGCTGGCCTACACCTCGCTCGACCAGGTGCCCTGGGAAAGCCTGAAGGCGGGCGACACGGTGCGCATCCACCCCTCGAGCACGCCCTATCGGGGCAAGTTCGCGATCGTCGCGCAGGGCACGGCAGAAGCACCGGTGCGCATCTGCGGCGTGCGCGGCGCCGACGGCACGCGCCCGGTCATCGACGCCGATGGCGCCACCACCCGCGCCGCGCTCTCCAGCCTCTACGGCTCGAGCACCTACGCCCGAGACATTCACCAGGACCGCAGCCTCATCGTCATCAAGTCGGACCCGGCCCAGGGCTGGACCGCCTACCCGCGCCACATCCGCATCGACGGCCTGAAGCTCACCGGGGCCCATCCGAGCCGCAGCTTCCGCAATGCCGCCGGCGCCGTACGCAGCTATCTGCCCTTCGGCGCCTGCGTCTGGGTCGAGCGCGGTCACGACATTTCGATCGTCGACAACGAGATCACCGACTGCCAGATGGCGGTGTTCAGCAAGTCCACCGACGACGGCGACTTCGCGGTGACGCGCAACCTGCGCATCGCCGGCAACCGCTTTGCCGGCCACGGCATCGCCGGCGATGTGCACCAGCACAGCACCTACACCCAGAGCATCGGCACGGTGATCGAGTTCAACCGCTACGAGCCGCTGCGCCCAGGCGCACTGGGCAACGGCGTCAAGGACCGCTCGGCCGGCACGGTGGTGCGCCACAACCGCATCGAGGAGGGCTCGCACGCGATCGATCTGGTCGAGGCCGAAGATTTCCCCCTCACCGCGATGGCCACGCCCGCCTACCGCAACACCTTCGTCTACGGCAACCAGATCATCAAGACCGGCGACACCGGCAGCGTCATCACCTACGGCGGCGACCACTTCGGCAGCCAGGCCGGCGCCACCTGGGGCGAGCCGATCTTCCGCAAGGGCACGCTGCACTTCTTCCACAACACGCTGATGCTCAAGGGCACGGCCGCCTGGGTGTTCCGCATCGCCACCACCGAGGAGAAGGTCGAGGCCTGGAACAACGCCATCCACTTCGCCCCGAGCATCCGAGAGAAGAGCATGCGCATGGACCGCGAGGTGGCCGCCCCCTGGATCGGCGGGGGCATCGTCAATCTCGGACGCAACTGGATCAGCAGCGGCTGGCAGGACTCGGACGTCTGGCACCCGGTGCGCGGCCAGCTCAATCTGGTGGAGCCACAGCTGGGCGACACGACGCTGCCCTTCGATGCGTTCTCCTTCCGCCCGGTGGCCGGATCGGCGCTGATCGACACCGGCAAGCGCAGCCCCGCCTCGCCGCTCAACCTGATGCTGAGCCATCAGATCGACGTGCTCGGGCTGCCGCAGCTGCGCCGCATGAGTGGCGTGGGCGACGATCTGGGCGCAGTCGAGCGCTGAGCCAGAGACGAGCCGAGGCGTGACCACGACACCCGCGGGTCTCGCGGGTCCCACTTTCTGCCGATCAGTTGCAACCTCATGTAGGTCCGCCTGCCCGCAGGTGGCGCTGACCAGGGCGCGCGCGCGAGATCCGGAATCCGGCCAGCAACAGCGCGCTTCAAGATACTTCACGCAGACGTCATGCAGAAAGTGAAATAATTCACGAACAACTTGAATTCATCTATCCACAGCTCACGTCAATGTTTCACTAATTCCCTTTTTACACCCCCCGTTCAAGGGGGATGCACTTTTGTGCGTGACAGTTACATGCACGGGAAATGCTTACCCTTGCCGGCCCGCTCGTCCCTATCGTCGCGGACCTGCGGCGCCGACACCTGATCGGCGAGGACGATCCACGACAACGAACACTGAAACGGGCAAACGGCCAATGGACAGCGTGATGGACAAGACTCGGGCACGACGCGTGCGCATGCTCTGGGCAAGCACCGCCCTGGCGTTGGGCGCGGCCCTGGCCGGCTGCGGCGGCGGCAGCGACGACACCGGATCGGGCGGCACCACGCCGAGCCCGTCGCCGGCGCCGACCCCCACCCCGCCGGTCGAGACCCTGGCGCTGGGTGCCTGTGAAGCCTCGGGCAAGGGCACGGACTATCAGGTCGGCCCGGGCAAGACCTACACCGCCCTCGATCAGGTGCCCTGGGAGAGCCTGAAGGCCGGTGACACCGTCCGCATCTTCTATTCGTCGACGCCCTACAAGGGCAAGTTCCTGGTGGCAGCCCAGGGCACGCAGGCCGCGCCGGTGCGCATCTGCGGCGTGCGTGGCAGCAACAACGAGCGCCCGATCATCGAGGGCAATGGCGCCACCACCCGCAGCGCGCTGCTCGCCGCCTACGGCAACACGGCCGAGACGCAGGAGATCCACCAGACCCGCAGCGTCATCGTCGTCAAGGCACTGGCCAACGGCACCTACACCGACTACCCGACCTGGATCCAGATCGACGGCCTGAACATCCGCGCCGCCCACCCGGGCTACACCTTCAAGGACGCCTCCGGCGCCACGAAGAACTATGTGCAGTTCGGCGCCTGCGTCTGGGTCGATCGTGGCCAGAACATCCTGATCGCCGACAACGAGATCAGCGACTGCCAGATGGCCATCTTCAGCCGCTCGACCGACGACGGCGACTTCATGGTCACGAAGAACCTGCGCATCGCCGGCAACTACCTGTGGGGCCATGGCATCGTCGGCAGCGACCGCGAACACACCACCTACACCCAGAGCGTGGGCACGGTCATCGAGTTCAACCGCTACGGCGCGCCGCGCACGGGTGCGCTGGGCAACTCGGTCAAGGACCGCTCGGCCGGGCTGGTGGTGCGCTACAACCGCATCGAGGGCGGCGCCCGCTCGATCGACATGGTCGAGGCCGAGGACTTCCCCGTCACCGCCGCCGCGCTGACCGCCTACCGCAGCACCTTCGTCTACGGCAACCAGTTCAAGAAGAACGGCGACGATGGCAGCTTCTTCCACTACGGCGGCGACCACTTCGGTGCCACGGCCGGCGCGAACTGGGGCGAATCGCTCTTCCGGCGCGGCACGCTCTACTTCTTCAACAACACCGTGCACGGCACGGGCACCAACGTGCGCCTGTTCCAGATCTCGACGACGCTGGAGACGGTGGAGGCCTGGAACAACGTGTTCTGGTTCGACACGTCGGTGACCTCGCTGAACCTGCGCCAGGCCGAGAACGATTCGCTCTCCACCAGCTACACGCCCGACGGCATCCTGAACCTGGGCGTGAACTGGATCCGCAGCGACTGGACCGACACCGACGTGTGGCATACGCTCAAGGGCCAGGTCAACGGCACCGCCAACCTGCTGACCGGCACCAGCGCGCCCTTCGACACCAGCAACTTCGTGCCCAACGCGTCGAGCGCGATCATCGATGCCGGCAAGGCCGGCCCGAGCGCGGCCAGCGCCTATGGCGTGAACTACCAGCTCGACAGCAGCTATGCGCCGGTGGCGCGCACCGTCAAGGGCGCAGCCATCGACCTGGGCGCCACCGAGCGCTGAGGCCTGGACGACCGCGAGGGCGCAGCGCTCACAGTCCCTCGGCCGCCAGCAGCTCGCGCACGGTGGCGAGCTGGCGGCGCGACACCGCCAGCCACTCGTCGGTGGCGGCGATGCGCACCGCCCAGACCTCGCTGGCCTCGGCCTCGCCGCGATCGTCGCTCCAGCGGCGGCGCTCCAGCGCCGCCACGGCGTCGAGCGCCACCAGTGCGTTGCGATGGATGCGCACGAAGCGACATCCCAGCCGCTCCTCCAGCTCCGCCAGCGGCTCGTCGAGCAGCAGCGTGCGGTGTGCCGTGCGCAGCGTCACGTACTTCTGCTCGGCCTTCAGGTAGAGCGCCTCGGTCAGCGGCACGCGCAGCAGCTCGCCACGCTCGTGCACCACGATGACCGGCACGGCCGGGGCCGGATCCACCAGCGGCGCCGGCGCGGTGACCGGTGCTGCGGTGCTCAGGCGCTGCGCCACACGGGCCAGCGCCTCCTGCAGCCGCAGCCGGCGCACCGGCTTGGTCAGGTAGTCGACCGCCTCGACCTCGAAAGCCGCCAGCGCGTGCTCGGCATGCGCCGTCACGAAGATGACCCGCGGCGGCTGCGGCATCGCGCGCAGGCGCGCCGCCAGCGCCAGCCCGTCCATGCCGGGCATGCGGATGTCGAGCAGCACCACGTCGGCGGCATGCAGCGCCAGCCAGTGCAGCGCCGCGGCCGCGGTGGCCGCCTCGCCGACCACCTGGGCGGCCGGATCGACGCAATCGGCCAGCAGGGTGCGCAGCCGCAGCCGCGACAGCTCCTCGTCATCGACCAGCAGCACCCGCAGCGGCGTCGTCATGTCCATCTCTGTCAGCCCCTCCTTCAGTCCGGCAGCGCGATGGCGACGCGCACCCGAAAGCGCCCACCGTCGATCGCGCCGGCCTCGAAGCGCACGCCCAGGTCATGCAGCAGCAGCAGCCGCTCGCGCACATTGCGCAGTGCCATGCCGTGGCCGCGGCGCGGTCGGCCCTCGCCCAGCGGATTGGTGACCGTCAGCAGCGCCATGCCGTGGCGCACGCCGGTGCGGATGACGATCTCGCCGCCCTCGGTCGAAGGCTCGATGCCGTGCTTGACCGCGTTCTCCACCAGCGGCTGCAGCATCAGCGCCGGCACCCGCGCGGCAGCAGCCTGCGCATCGAGCAGCCAGCGCACCCGCAGCCGCGCGCCGAAGCGCACCTGCTCGATGGCCAGGTAGCGCTGCGCCAGCTCGATCTCCTGCCCGAGCGTGACCGGCGCATCGGCGCTGGCCAGCGCGGCGCGGAACAGCTCGGACAGATCCTCCAGCACCGCCTCGGCCCGTGCCGGGTCGATCTGCACCAGGGTGATGGCGCTGTTGAGCGCGTTGAACAGGAAATGCGGCCGGATGCGCGACTGCAGCTCGGCCAGCCGCGCCTGGGTGCCGGCGGGCAGGTTCAGCCGCTCGCGCAGGCACAGCACCTGCCAGACCGCCACCGCCAGCGCCGCGCCGCTGAGGGCAGCCGACAGCACGGTCAGCATGCCGGCATCGATCTGGTCAAGCCAGCGCAGCTCCGCCCAGGCGCCCAGCGCGCACAGCAGGCCGATCAGCCCCATCAGCGCGGCGGCCGGCATCGGCGCCAGCCGGGCCAGCCGCGGCCGCAGCGCACAGCCCGCCAGCAGCCACACCAGCGTGGCCGGCAGCACCGCCACCACCAGCACCGACAGCTCGCCCAGCAGATCGGCGGGCTCGCCGCCACGCAGTCCCAGGCCCAGCACCAGCACGCCGTGCACGAACAGCACGGTGCGCAGCACCAGCCCGCCCTGGCACAGCATCGGCACGGAACGGGGGGGCAGACCGGCGGATTCACCGGCGCTGGCAGACGGGGACGGACTCACGGGCGCGCGCTCTCTACAATCTGCGTCATTGTCGCCCGGCCGGCCCGCTTGCGCGGGGTTGTCGGGCGTTTCTGCCACTTCCGGTCGATCTGCGCCCGGACTTCCGACTGTCCCTCCGATGAGCCACCCCGCCTCCGACAACCAGCTCGACAAGAAGGCCCAGGCCTGGTCCGCCCTGTTCTCCGAACCGATGAGCGAGCTGGTCAAGCGCTACACCTCCAGCGTCTTCTTCGACAAGCGCCTGTGGCGCGCCGACATCGCCGGCAGCCTGGCGCACGCCGAGATGCTGGCCGCGCAGGGCATCATCAGCGCGGCCGACCTGGCCGACATCGAGCGCGGCATGGCGCAGATCCGCGCCGAGATCGAGGCCGGCCAGTTCGAGTGGAAGCTCGACCTGGAGGACGTGCACCTCAACATCGAGGCCCGTCTGACCACGCTGGTGGGCGACGCGGGCAAGCGCCTGCACACCGGCCGCAGCCGCAACGACCAGGTCGCCACCGACGTGCGCCTGTGGCTGCGCGACGAGATCGACGCCACCGCCGTGCTGCTGGCCGACATGCAGCGCGCCCTCGTCTCGGTCGCCGAGAAGAACGTCGACACCATCCTGCCGGGCTTCACCCACCTGCAGGTCGCGCAGCCGGTGAGCTTCGCGCACCACCTGCTGGCCTATGTCGAGATGTTCGCGCGTGACGCCGAACGTCTGGCGGACCTGCGCCGCCGCGTGAACCGCCTGCCGCTGGGCTCGGCCGCGCTGGCCGGCACCAGCTACCCGCTCGACCGCGAGCGCGTGGCGCGCACGCTGGGCTTCGAGGGCGTGTGCCAGAACAGCCTGGACGCCGTCTCCGACCGCGACTTCGCGATCGAATACACCGCGTTTGCCTCGCTGGTGATGATCCACGTCTCGCGCCTGGCCGAGGAGATCGTGGTCTGGATGAGCCAGAACTTCGGCTTCATCAACCTCTCGGACCGGTACTGCACCGGCTCGTCGATCATGCCGCAGAAGCGCAACCCGGACGTGGCGGAACTCGCGCGCGGCAAGTCGGGCCGCGTCGTCGGGCACCTGATGGGCCTGATCACGCTGATGAAGGGCCAGCCGCTGGCCTACAACAAGGACAACCAGGAAGACAAGGAGCCGCTGTTCGACACGGTGGACACCGTCAACGACACGCTGCGCATCATGGCCGAGATGATCGGCGGCGAAGTGGCGGCCGATGGATCGCGCTCGGGCGGCCTGACGGTCAAGAAGGACGCGATGGAGCGCGCCGCGCTGCGCGGCTACGCCACCGCCACCGATCTGGCCGACTACCTGGTCAAGAAGGGCCTGCCCTTCCGCGACGCGCACGAGGTGGTGGCGCACGCGGTCAAGGACGCCATCGCGCTGGGCCAGGACCTGGCCGAGCTGCCGCTGGAGACGCTGCAGGGCTATGACGCGCGCATCACCGCCGACGTGGCCGAGGCGCTGACGCTGGCGGGCTCGCTGAACGCGCGCTCGACGCTGGGCGGCACCGCGCCGGTGCAGGTGCGCGCGCAGATCGAGCGCCACCACGCCCGCCTGGGCTGAACGCCCGCGATGAGCGCGCCCGCCGACAACCCCTGCCTCACCTGCGGCGCCTGCTGCGCCAGCTTCCGGGTCGACTTCTCGCCCGAGGAGCTGCAGTCGCGCGGCGGCTGCGTGCCCGACGGCCTGGCGGTCGAGCTGGGCGACACGCTGGCGCGCCTGCGCGGCACCGACCATGCCCGGCCGCGCTGCGCCGCGCTGGTCGGCACCGTCGGCGTGAAGGCCGGCTGTGGCATCTACGAATGGCGCCCCGGCCCCTGCCGCGAGTTCGGCATGCTCGCGCCGCTGGGCCGCGGCGACGAGGCCTGCGCGCGCGCGCGGCTGCGCCACGGGCTGACGCCGCTGGACTGACACCGGCCGCGCCAGGCCCTCAGCCGCCCGCGCGCTTGACCGCCCGACCCTTGGCCTGCAGCCAGGTGACGACCTTGGCGACATGGTCGCCCTGGATCTCGATCACGCCATCCTTGGCGGACCCCCCGCTGCCGCAGGCGGCCTTCATCGCCTTGGCCAGCGCCGTCAGCTCCTCGCCCGCCAGCCCCAGGCCGCGCACCACGGTGACCGTCTTGCCGCCCCGGCCCTGCTTCTCGCGGCTGACCTTGACGACGCCCTCAGGCGTGCCAGAGACGACGGCTGCGCGGCAGGCGCACTGCAGCATCGGCTGGCGGCAGTCCGGGCAGATGCGGCCGGAATCGGTGGAATAGACAAGGCGGGAATCGGCAAGCATGAAGGATCGGGCAGAAAAGTCGCGGCGGTCGAGATTAGCACCGCCATTCAATCCATCCGCCACGCCGGCAGCCGCCAGTCCAGCGCCACCGCCAGCCAGCGCAACACGATGGTGACCGCTGCCGAGCCCAGCAGGGCCGCGTCGGCCGACCATTCCAGCCACTGCGCGGCCAGCACCAGCGCCCAGCCGCCGATGAAGACGCACAGCGCGTAGGGGCGGTGGTCGTGCAGCGTCGCCGGGATCTGGTTGCACACCATGTCGCGCAGCACGCCGCCGAAGACCGCGGTGATCACGCCCATCAGCACCGCGATCAGCGCCGGCATCTGCTGCGCCAGTGCGATCTGCGTGCCGGCGGCACCGAACAGGCCCAGGCCGAGCGTGTCGGGCCAGAACATCGCCCGCTCGGTCAGGCGCAGGTGGCGGGCGCGGATCACCACCATCGCGCCGATGCACAGCCCGAACACCGCCGCGACCTGGGTGCTGTGCTCGACCCAGAAGAAGGGCCGGCGGTCGAGCAGCACGTCGCGCAGCGTGCCGCCGCCGAAGGCGGTCAGGAAGGCGGCGACCACCACGCCGACCGCATCGAGCCGGCGCCGCGCCGCCTCGATCGCGCCCGAGAGCGCAAACGCCAGCGTGGCCACCAGCTCCACCGGCCCGACCAGGCCGGACAGCAGGTCCAGAGCCTGCGGCAACAGCAGCGAGGACTCGGTGCTCATGCCAGGAACAGCGCCGGGTCGACCATCGCGCGGTTCAGGCTGATCGACCAGTGCAGATGCGGCCCGGTCACCCGGCCGGTGGCGCCGACATCGGCCACCCGCTCGCCGCTGCGCACCCGGTCGCCGGGGCGCACCTGCTCGGCCGAGAGGTGGCAGAACATCGACAGCAGGCCGCCGCCGTGGTCGAGCCAGACGGTGCGGCCGTTGAAGAAATAGTCGGCGACATCGACCACCTCGCCGTCCAGCGGCGCCACCACCGGCGTGCCGGTCGGCGCGGCGATGTCCATGCCGCTGTGCGGATTGCGCGGCTGGCCGTTGAAGATGCGGCGCAGACCGAAGGAGCCCGAGCGCGGCCCGCCGACCGGCGCACGCATGCGCAGCGTGGCCGGCAGCGGGCGGCTGAAGCGGGCGATGATCTGCGTCTGGCGAACCCGCTCGCGCTCGTGGCGGGCGAGGTTCTCGGGCGAGAGCTCGACATGGCGCGGCGCCACCGACAGGCGCTGCTCGGCGTAGCGGTGCGAGGCCACGCGGTAGGGCAGCCGCTCGGGCGGGCGATCGTCGCGGCGCACGATGATCTCGCCGGTGCCGGGCGCGGCCGCCAGCGCCAGCCCGAGCACCGCCGTCCACGCGATCGGGTCACCGACGACCAGCAGCGGCACGCCCTCATGCTCGGCGCGCGGCTCCTGCGCGGCCGGACCGATCGGGATCAGCACCACGCCGCCGGGCACCGCACGCTCTTGCGGCAGCTCCAGCGCCGCCACCGGCTGCGCGCGCGCGCCGGTCCAGCCCAGCGCCAGGCCGGCGCCGCCGCCGAGCGCCAGGCGCAGCCACTCGCGGCGGGCGCTCATGCCGCCGCTCCCGGCGCCCGGCGGCGCGCGGCCATCTCGGCGCCGATGCCGGCCAGCGTCTCGGCGGCGGCGGGCTGCGCGTCGATCCCGGCGCGGGCCTGCGGATAGGCGCGGCCCTCCTCCGCCGCGATGTGACCGGCGTAGAGCGCGGCCCAGGCCTGGCGCTCGGCCTCGAGCGGGAAGTCGCGGCCCGGGCCGTCACCGTCGGACGCCTCGCGCCAGGCGCGCAGCGGCTCGCGCAGGCACGCCCACAGCGCCTCCATGCGGCGATGCTCGGCCTCCAGCGTGTCGGCCAGCGCCCGCGCCTCCGCCATGCCCGAGGCGCGCAGCCGCGGCAGCACATGGCGTTCCTCGTCCTGATGGTGATGCGGCGCGGCCAGATCGAAGTAGCGCAGCACGTCGGCCGCCGCCGAGCGCGAGGCCGCGTCATGGCCTTGCGCGCGCACATGCGCGACCAGGCGCTCGAACAGCGCCAGCGTGCGCTCGACCCGCTCGTGGCAGGCGGCAAGCATCTCGAAGGGCTGCTCGAAGCCGATCGCGGGGGAATGGAAGCCGGGAAGCGTCATGAGGATGAGAAGGATCAGGACAGGCCGCTCAGGGCAGCCAGGGCTGCTTGCCCACCGCGGTAGCGATGATCCAGCCGACGGTGGCCAGCGCGGCCAGCCCGGCCGCCGTCTGGCCGGGGCGGCTCGTCGCGCGCTTGAGCGCCACCGAGCCCAGCACGATGTAGAGCCCCAGCGCGCCGATCTTGGCCAGCAGCCAGGGCGTGTGCAGCAGGTCGATGCCACCGACCACCACCATCGCGATCGCCGCCGACAGCAGCAGCGTGTCGACCAGGTGCGGCAGCACGCGCAAGGCCTTCCAGGCGGCCAGGCGCTCAGGCGCGGCCAGTCGCAGGCCCAGGCGCAGCGCAAAGAGCGCCACGCTCAGGCCCACGCAGTGCAGATGGATCTTCTTGAGCAGCAGATAGTCAAGCGCCATCGCGATCTCCGTCCTGCCTCATCAGGCCGCCAGCGCCGGCCGGCGCTGCGGCGTGCGCGGATCGCGCAGGCGCTCGAGCAGGCGGTCGACATCGAGCACCGGCTCGCCGTGGGCGCCGCGCTCCTGGCAGACCAGCGTCGCGAAGTCCGGCGCCCAGTCCAGCAGCCGGCCGATCTGCTCGCGCCGCACAGCCACCCGCAGGCCGACCTCGATGCCGGCGGCCTGCAGGTCGCGCACCAGCAGCGGCAGCCGCGAGCCCACCGGCCGCTGCCGCCAGATCGCGCCGGGCTCGGGCGCGCCGGTCTCCAGATCGATCAGCAGCGCACGCACCCGCTGCTGCCGGGCCAGCGAGGCCAGCGCCTCGAGCCGGTCGACCGCGCCGGCCAGCAGCGGCAGCGGCAGCGCCAGCACCGGCATCAGCAGCGGCTGGCCCGCCTCGGGCTGCGAGGCGGCGATCAGCCGCAGCAGCGGCACCGCGCCGGCCCCCTCGCCCAACGGCACCGCGATGCGGTCGACACCCGCATCGCGCAGCGGCTGCAGCCGGGCCTGCAGCGCCGACGGCCCGGCCAGCACGGGCAGCGCCATGTCGATGACGATGCCGTCGGCCTGGTTGCGCACCTGGGTGCAGATCGCCCGCACCCGCTCGGGTGGCGCCCTCTGCAGGTCCAGCCCCAGGGCCCCTGCCCGCACCGCCGTCGCCGCGTCCTGCGACGACCCCACCGCCACCTGCCAGCGCATGACGTTCTCCTTGCCTGTCGGCCCTTGGCCCTTGCTGTCGATGCGCGGATTGTCCATGACCGGCCACCCCGGCCGGCCGGCCGCGCCTCGATATACTGGCTCGCGCCCAGAACCGCAGCGCCAGAGCGCACACACGAGGACATTTCGCATGAAGTTCACCGGCTCCGACCAGTACGTCGCCACGCCCGACCTGATGCTCGCGGTCAACGCGGCCATCCGTCTGCAGCGCCCGCTGCTGGTCAAGGGCGAGCCCGGCACCGGCAAGACGATGCTGGCCGAGCAGGTGGCCGCCTCGCTCGGCCTGCCGCTGCTGCAGTGGCACATCAAGAGCACCACCAAGGCGCAGCAGGGCCTGTACGAGTACGACGCGGTCAGCCGCCTGCGCGACAGCCAGATGCCCGATGCCGACAGCGCCGAGCGGGTGCGCGACATCCGCAACTACATCGTGCCGGGCATGCTGTGGCAGGCCTTCAGCGCCGAGCAGCCGGTGGCGCTGCTGATCGACGAGATCGACAAGGCCGACATCGAGTTCCCGAACGACCTGCTGCGCGAACTCGACCGCATGGAGTTCCACTGCTACGAGACGCGCGAGACCCTTCGCGCGAAGCACCGCCCGCTGGTCTTCATCACCTCGAACAACGAGAAGGAGCTGCCCGACGCCTTCCTGCGCCGCTGCTTCTTCCACTACATCCGCTTCCCCGAGGCCGAGACGCTGCGCCGCATCGTCGACCTGCATTTCCCCGGCCTGAAGCAGGATCTGCTGGCCGCCGCGCTCAAGAGCTTCCAGGACATCCGCAACCTGCCGGGCCTGAAGAAGAAGCCCTCGACCTCGGAGCTGATCGACTGGCTGCGCCTGCTGCTGGCCGAGGACATCGGCGCCGAGGCGCTTCAGAGCGCCGACCAGAAGGTGGCGATTCCGCCGATGGTCGGTGCGCTGCTGAAGAACGAGCAGGACCTGACGCTGTTCGAGAAGCTGGTGTTCATGCAGAGCCGCAACCGCTGAGGCGCTGCACCGCGAGCCGCATCACCAGCACTTCTCGACCGGTCGCGCCGAGGACTCCAGCCCGCGCGTGCCGGCCTGGTCGTAGGTGTAGTTGCCGCAGGCGTCCGAGGCCTGCGCGCCGCTGCGGGTGGCGCGGATCAGGAAGCCGCTGGCATCCTGGCGCACGATCGACAGCGTGTAGTGGCGCTGCGGCGAGACCGTCGGGTAGAGATCGCCGGCGGCGCTGCCCAGGCGGATGTTGGCGTAGGTGCCCTGCTCGGTGTAGACCCGCTCCATGCGCTGCGCCAGCTCCAGCAGCGCGGCCTTGGCATCGGCGCGCCGGGCCGAGGCGACCTGCTCGCGGTAGCTCGGCAGCGCCACCCCGGCCAGGATGCCGATGACCGCCACCGCGATCATCAGCTCGATCAGCGTGAAGCCGCGGGACCGGCGGCTGGACAAGAGACGATGGACATTCATTGCAGCTGCTCCCAGCTTGAACGGCCGGAGGTCGCGGTGATGCCGCTCTCGCGGATGCGCACCGTGGTCCCGGACGAGGTGTTGACGATCTTGTCGTCGAGCGCGCGGTCGGACGCGCGCACGATGCTCGGTGCCGACGGGATGCCGCCGACCCGCACGCCCGAGACATGCGCGAGCTGGCCCGACAGCGTGAGCCGGTCGGCCGCATCGACGCGGTTGTCGCCATTGGTGTCCAGCGCCGGGCTGTCGGCGCGGTTGCCGGTGATCGCGTCGAGCTCCATCACCCAGCCGTCGCCGCCGTAGGCACAGGGATCGCTGCTGGGGATCAGCGTCGAGACGATCACCTTGCCGGCGCGGATCAGCACCTCGGTGACGATGCGCTCGCCACTGGCGGGCAGGTCCAGGCGCCAACCCTTCTTGCCGGTGCGGAAGGCCGCCTCGGTGAGCTGGTTGTCGCCGCTGAACAGCGTCGAGGGTCGACCGACCGCATAGGTGCTGAAACGGTAGGTCCGTCCGTCACTGCCGGTCTGCGTGCCCAGCACCGACTGGCCGACCAGCTCGCTGGCGGACACCGTCGTGCCGCTGTCGCGGATGCCGTAGAGGCTCTGCGTGGTGGTGGTGCTCAGGTCGCTGCGGCTCAGGTAGCTGCCCGTGCCGAAGCTGACCAGGTAGCCACCGGCAGGATGCGGTGTCACGTCAGGGCGTGCCGTGATGGGCTGACCGGTAGCGGTGGAGAACAGCGGCTGCGGCGTGACGGCCGGACCATAGGCCACCTTCCAGGCCAGCGGATCGCTGGCCGACAGGTCGAACTTCCACATCCGGCCCTGCTGGTCACCGGCGTAGAGGACGTCGACCACACCGTCACCGGCGGTGCTGATGCCGGTCAGGCCCAGCAGGCCGTTCGGGCTCACTGCCGTGCCTGACAGCGTGCTCACCCGCACCGGCACACCGGTCTCCGCATCGATGGCCAGCAGTTGCGCGACACCACTGGCGCTGTTGAGGCCGTTGCCCGTGAAGACCATCCAGCGCCCGTTGCGCGCCTTGGCGATCAGCGGCGGCTGCAGCATGTGGCCGACCGAGGCATCGCTGCCGTCGAGCTCCCAGCGCACGACCTGCGCGGCCGTCGCCTCGGTGAAGCGGGCCGGATCGCTGATGTCCAGCGCATACAGGCCCTTGGCGCCGGCGCCGCCCGTACCCGCCAGCAAGGTCTTCCAGCCGCCGGCGTAGTGCACGTCGCCGGCGGCCAGCGGGCCGTCGACGCTGTACTGATGGGTGTAGCCGGCCTCGGGCAGTGCGGCCAGCCGGTCGGCGACCAGGCCGGGCACATAGGCCAGCAGCTCGTCGCCGGTGCGGGCGTCGAAGCCGTGCAGCTGCCCGTCGTTGGCCGCGACATAGACCACCGGCGCCATCGCCGCCCGCGCGCGGCGGAAGGTGTCGTAGGCGGCAGCCTCGGCGCTGTCGCGCACGAAGCGGCCGCCGCTGGTCACCAGCAGCGGTGTCGAGTTGACGATGTCGCCCAGCACCGTCGTCGGCCGGTTGCGGAAGGCCGACGGCGCGGCGCAGGCCGGGCAGCGGCGCAGTTCGCGGCTGGTGTCGCCGCGCAGGTAGTTCAGCCGCAGCGAGCCATGGGGGTCGACCACGCCGGCGCCGTTGCGGTTGAGCGCGGTCACCAGCGTCAGCGGGATCTCGCTGGCGCCCGGTGCGGCCGCATTGGCCGGCCAGCGAAACGGCACGCCTCGGCTGCCCAGCGCCGAGGCAGCACGGTAGGTGAGGATCTGCCGGCCGGTGTTCCAGTCCTTCAGCCCCAGGCGCTGACCCGCCTCCCAGGTCGGCGTGGTGGCCAGCGCACCGCTGGAGAGCATCTCCAGCGCGCGCAGCTCGCCTGACCAGTCGCCAGTGTTGAAGCGCGCCTGGAAGACCTGGGTGCCGCTCTTCCAGGCGCCGGTGCTGATCGCCACGCCGGCCGAGGCGGCGGTGCGCGCCTGGATGTCGGCGGTGATCTGCGCGAAGGCGGCGTTGAGGGTGGCGCGGTCCGTGGCCATGTAGGCGCTGCCCGTGCCGCCGACGGTGGCCATGCGGTTCATGGCGGCAATAGAGGCCTGATTGGTCGCCACCTCGCCCAGGCCGACCACATAGGTCTGCACGTCGTACTGCCCGTCGATCGCCGCATTGCCGCTCACTGTCAGCGTGCGCAAGCGACCGATTTCGGTGAACACATCCCGAGCCGCCTGACCAAAAACCCAGTTGCCGTTGACCTGCTGGTTCGTGATCTCCTGGTCGGAGTAGGCGGTCCCGCCGATCCGGATCGTCGGATCGCCGTCGGTCGCCAACAGCACGTAGTTGCGCTGGCAGGTCCGGTTGGTGATCGGTGAAGAGGCCCCCGACAGCGTGTTGGCGTAATACTGGAAGGCGGTGCGCAGCGCGCCCGGCAGCGGCGTGCCGACCGAACCGTTCTTGATCTCCGAGGTGTTGAGGCTCTCGGTTTCCGTCGCCAGCAGGCCCTGCAGCGCCGTCTGATGCACGGTCGAGTCATCCTGGACCGCCCGGCGCAGCAAGCCCATGCCCGCCGTGCTGCGGCTGTAATACATCACCGGAAGCTCCGACTGGGGGTTGCGGTTCGGGCCGTAGAGGCCCTGGTTCTCGAAGGTGGCCAGCCCCCACCGGAACTGGGTGCGGTAGGTCCCGATGATGTCGCGCAGCGCAGCGCGCGCGATGTTGCCGCGGGTGCTCGGGTGCGTCAGCAAGACAGTGCCCTGCCCGCCCGGCAGCATGAACTCCATCGAGGGCGAGTTGTCGTAGACGACCAGCACGTTCGGCTTGACGCCCGCCTCCAGATACAGCGGCGACGGGGCCAGGCTGACCGTCTGCGCCAGCACCGGGCCGGCGACCAGCCCCAGCAGGGCGGGCAGCAGGGTCGGGAAAAGGCAGGGCTTCGTCTTCATCGCGTCATCGCTTGATGTAGGTCGACTGCAGAACCACCACCGTCGAGCTGCGCAGGCCGACGCCGCGCGCGGTGATGCGAAAGGCCTGGGGCTGATCGGCCAGTGCCGCGGCCAGGCTGGCGGAGGTGCCGGTGGTCGGCATCAGCGGCGGCAGGCGCTCGACGATGTAGCGCGGCGGCGCGGCCAGGCTCGGCAGCGTGGGGGCGCCGGTGGCGCTGCCGTAGGCGCGGCTCTGGCGGGCTGCGGCCGACCAGTCGATCGTCTGCCACAGCGGCCGCGAGGTCGGGGCGGCCGAGCTCATCGACGGCGGCAGGCACAGCCCGGCGGTGCAGGTGATGGTGAAGGCACTGTCGTAGCTCAGGTTGGCCTGGACATCGGCTTCGGCGTCGCGCAGCGCGGCCTCGGCCGCCTGCATGGCCTGCTGGCGGTCGCGGGCATGGCCGGCCATGCGCTCCTGCAGCAGGCCCGCGTTCATCGCGCCGACCCCGAGCGAGGCCAGCACCGCGATCAGCAGCAGCACGGTGACCAGCGAGAAGCCATGGCAAGCGCCAGCAGGAATGGCAGGACGAGGGTTCGGCATCCGCGTCGTCCTCAGCGGCTGCTGTTGCGCAGCGAGGCGGAAAAGGACACGCTGCTGCGCAGGCGCCGGTCGGGCGGCACGATCAGCACGCCGTCGAAGGTCACCGGCTGCGGCGCGGTGGCGACCTGATCGTCCGCCCCCACCAACAGCAGCGCGACCTCGGCCGAGACCACCTGCAGCCAGTCCGCCACCTGGGCCGGCGCCACGAAGGCCTCGGCCGTGCCGTCGGCATTGGTGTCCAGCCCCAGCCGCAGCGCCAGGCGCTCGACCCCGGTCAGCAGCTCCTGCGGCTGCGCCGAGCCGTCATAGGCCGGCGCGGTGTTCGACCACAGCGCCATCATGCCGGTGCGCCCGGTGCGCCGGCTCGGTGCCAGGTAATAGGTGGTGGTGGCCAGGCGGTGCACCACCGCGTCCTGCAGGAAGACACGGCCCAGGTCGGCCTGGGCATTGCCGGGCTGCAGGCTGCCGGCCGCGCTGTGCTCGATCGCGCCGTCGCCACCCGGCGCGGCATTGCTGGCCTGCAAGACCACCGCGCTGCTGCAGTCCGACAGCAGCAGCAGGTCGCCGCGCTGGATGACCGAGGTCGGCGTCACATTGACCACCGCGGTGCCCGACGCCATCGCCGCGGTCAGCGCCCAGCCCGGGCCGACGGTGCGGCGCACCGTGACCACATCACCCGCCCGATCCGGTGCCGGCGACAGCCCGGAGACCGAGGCGTCGAGCGCCGGCTGCCAGGAGCTGCCGTCGTGCCGCGAGACCTGCAGGCCCCGCGCGAAGTCGATCTGGAAATCGCCCGGGTTCCTGAGCAGATTGCTCAGCGTGGTGCCCGCGCCCTGGCCGCGACAGCCGCGAAAGCCTGCCATGCGCAGATCCGTGCCGAGCCGCTCGGCCACGAAGCGCCCGCCCTCCTGCAGCCGCGCCACCTGCGACTGCGCGTTGAAGGTCAGGCGGCTGCCCAGAAACAGCGATCCGGCCATGCCGACCAGGAACAGCCCGATCGTCAGGCCGATCATCAGCTCGACCAGGGTCATGCCGCGCATCCGCGCCACCCGACACGCGCTCACGGCTGCACCGCCATCACCAGCCGCGAGGCCAGATCGCGCTCGCGCCAGAAGATCTTGATCACCAGCCGCGTGCCGCTGCCGTCGCAGGCCGGCGCAGCAGCGCTGCCGTCCTCGGGCGTGGCGTCGCGGCAGATCACGCCCTGGCCCTCGGGCATGCGCGCGGCCAGGTCGGTGCGCCAGCGGAAGAAGTCGCGCTGCGCGATCTGCGCGTCACTGCACGGCACGGCCAGGCTGCAGGCCGGGCTGAGCGCTGCAGGCACCAGCAGGGCGTCATAGCGACCCGCGGCCACACCGGCCGGATTGGCACGCATCCGGTCGGCTGCATCCGAGGCCAGCACGGTGGCCTGGCTCATCCAGGCCGCGCCGGACTGCGCGCCCAGGCTGCGCAGCTGCAGCGCCGCATGGCCCAGCGCCGCCAGCGACAGAACCACCAGCGTGACCAGCGCCTCGGTCATCGCAAAGCCAGCCTGAGCACGCTGTCCGCTCACGGGCAGTCCCCGATGCGGCTCACGTCGGCCAGGCCGGTCGGCTGGACCGCAAAGGTGCTGCCCTGCGCCGTGCCGTTGCCCGGACACAGCCGCATCGTCAGCGTGACGCTGCGGCCAAGAAAGCCGCTGGGCGCGAAGCTGACCGGCGCATCGCCACCGAAGCGCAGCGGCGCCGGCGGTGCGGCAAAGCGCCTCACCACCGTCTCGGCCGGCTCGGCAGTGCCGGAGCCGTCGGCATCGATCACCACCTGCCAGCCGCCACCGTACTCGTTGCCCGCCGCTGGTGCGGCCGCCAGTGGCAGCAGCAGCACGGGCAGCCCGGTGCGCACCGCCTCCGATCGCGCCAGCGCCAGCGCGGCCGAGAACTCCGCCGACACCGCCGCCAGGCGCTGGCGCGCCGCGAACGTCGCCAGCGAGGGCAGCACGAAGGCGGCCACCAGCGCCACCAGCGCCATCGTCACCAGCAGCTCGATCAGGCCGAAGCCGCGCGCCGGCCGGGCCGAAGGCGTGCAGGACAATCGCAGTGACAGCGCACCAGGGTTCATCCGGGGAATGTCGGCCCCAGCCGGCTCGGCCTGAAATCGACAAGCGCCGGAACATCCGGGACAAGTCCGGTCAGATCGCCGCTTGCGCCCGGCTCTGGCTAGACTGTCGGGCATGCTGATCGACTTCCTCCAGACCCTGCGCGCCGCCCGGCTGCCGGTGTCGGTGCGCGAGCTGCTGGTGCTGCTCGAGGCGCTGAAGCTCGGCGTGCTCGACGACGACGATGGCCATCGGCTGCCCAGCCTCGACGACTTCTACGTTCTCGCCCGCACGATCATGGTCAAGGACGAGGCGCATTTCGACCGCTTCGACCGCGCCTTCTGCGCCTACTTCAAGGGCGTGGAGATGCTGACCGAGAACACGCGCGAGCTGCCCGAGGACTGGCTGCGTCGCACGCTCGAGCGCGAACTCTCCGCCGAGGAGCGCCGCCGGCTGCAGGCGCTGGGCTGGGACGAGCTGATGGAGACGCTCAAGAAGCGCCTCGAGGAGCAGAAGGAACGCCACGAGGGCGGCTCGAAGTGGATCGGCACCGGCGGCACCAGCCCCTTCGGCCACGGCGGGCACAACCCGCGCGGCATCCGCATCGGCGGCCCCGGACGCGAGCGCAGCGCGGTCAAGGTCTGGGAGCAGCGCGCCTGGCGCGACTACGACGACACGGTCGAGCTGGGCACGCGCAACATCAAGGTCGCGCTGCGGCGGCTGCGCCGCTTCGCGCGCGAGGGCGCCGAGACCGAGCTCGACCTGGACGACACCATCCACTCGACCGCGGCGAACGCCGGTCTGCTCGACATCCGCCTGGTCCCCGAGCGCCACAACAAGGTCAAGGTGCTGCTGCTGATGGACGTCGGCGGCACGATGGACGACCACATCCCGAAGGTCGAGGAACTCTTCAGTGCCGCGAAAAGCGAATTCAAGCACCTCGAGTTCTACTACTTCCACAACTGCGTCTACGACCACGTGTGGAAGCACAACCGCCGCCGCCAGGCCGAGAAGCTGCCCACCTGGGACCTGATCCGCAAGTACAACAAGGACTGGAAACTGATCGTGGTCGGCGACGCGACGATGAGCCCCTACGAGATCACCCAGATCGGTGGGAGCGTCGAGTATCACAACCCGGAGGCCGGCGCCGACTGGCTGCAGCGCCTGACCCGCGCCTTCCCGAAGGCGGCCTGGATCAATCCGGAGCCGCAGGGCGTCTGGCCCTACCGCCAGAGCATCGCGATGATCGAGCAGCTGATGGGCCACCGGATGTTCCCCATGAGCATCGCCGGCCTCGAGCAGGCGATGCGGCTGCTGTCGAAATGAGGCCGATGCGACCGACGGGACGCCTGCAGCGGCTGGCGGGGGCGAGCGTGGCGGCGCTGCTGGCCGCGGCGACCGCCCAGGCCCAGGCCCCCGACCCGAACCCGGCCGGTCCGGTCGTGCAGGAATCCGCCTCGCCCGAGGATGTCACCTGGACGCTGGAGATCGACGCGCCCGAGCCGCTGCGCGCGCTGCTGCAGCGCCATCTCGACCTGTCGCGCTATCTGGCCAGCCCGGAGACCGCGCAGGTACCACGCACCGAGCTGATGCGCCTGCGCCAGGCCGCGCCGGCCCAGGCCCGTGCGCTGCTCGAGACCGAAGGCCGCTTCGGCGCGCTGGTGCGCACCGAGGCGACCGACCGCGGCGAGCGCGCCCCGATCGTGGCGGGTGGCCCGGCGCTGCCGCAGGTCCGACTGCGCCTGATCATCGAGCCCGGACCGCAGACCCGGGTGGAGAGCGCGCGCATCGAGTTCGAAGGGGCGCTGTCGCTGGCCGCCGATGCCGGCGACGCCAGCGCGCAGGCCCTGCAGCGCCAGGCGCGCGCGAGCTGGGCGCTCGGCCCGGGACAGGCCTTCACCCAGGACGGCTGGAGCAGCGCCAAGGGCACCACGCTGGCGCTGCTGCGCGCCCAGGGCCACGCGACCGCAGCCTGGAGCGGCACCGTCGCGCAGGTCGATGCCGTACAGGCCCAGGCCCGGCTCTTTCTGGTCGCCGACAGCGGCCCGCTCTACCGCTTCGGCGAGATCCGCTACGAGGGGCTCGACCATGTGCGCATCGACGCGGTGCAGGCCCTGCAGAACTTCGCGCCCGGCGATCCGCTGCGCGAGCAGACGCTGCAGGAATTCCAGGCGCGGCTGACGCGCTCGTCGCTGTTCGACACCGTGGCGGTGCAGATGGAGCCCGATCCGGCGCTGGCCGAGGCGATGCCGGTCACGGTGCGGCTGCGCGAGCGCCCGCTCCAGCAGGCCACGCTTGGCCTGGGCGTGTCCGACACCAGCGGCCCGCGCGTCACGCTCGAGCACCAGCACCAGCGCTGGTTCGGCTGGGGCTGGCAGGCCCGCACCCGGCTGCAGCTGGCGCACACCGACCGGCTGGCCGCGCTCGACCTGACCTCGCATCCGCATCCCGGCCCCTATCGCAACGTCGCCGCGGCATTGGCCCAGCATGCCGAGGCCAGCGGGCTGGCCGTGACCACGCAGAGCGCGCGGCTCGGCCGCAGCAAGGACGACGAGCGGCTCGAGCGGCTCTATTACCTGGAGTGGCAGCGGGTGCGCACCCGGGTGATCGACGACGGCTCGGTCAATGACGACACCACCGCGCTGAGCCTGAACCACCAGTGGATCTGGCGCGATCTCGACAACACGCTGCTGCCGACCCGCGGCACCAGCCTGTCGCTGCTGACCGGCGCGGGCCAGTCCTACCGCGCCACCCCGCGCGAGACCGGCGCGTTTGCGCGCGCCACCGGCCGACTGACCCGCTACGAGCGGCTCGGGCCCTGGTACGCCAGCGCCCGAGTCCAGCTCGGCCAGGTCTTCGCCCGCGATGCGGTGGCGGTGCCCTACACGCTGCTGTTCCGCGCCGGCGGCGACGACAGCGTGCGCGGCTACGGCAGCCAGGACCTCGGCCCGGTCGACGCCGATGGCGATGCGGTCGGCGGCCGGGTGCTGGCGGTGGCCAGCGTCGAGGCCGGCCATCCGCTGCGCCGGGGCGATCCGGCCTTCCAGGGTGCGGTCTTCGTCGATGCCGGCAACGCGGAAGCCTCCTGGAAAGGCTTCAATCCGGTGCTCGGCTACGGCGTGGGCCTGCGCTGGCGCAGCCCCGTCGGCGCGCTGCGGCTGGACCTGGCCTATGGCCAGCAGGCGCGCCGGCTGCGGCTGCACTTCAGCCTGGGCATCACCTACTGACCGCTTGACTGATTGATGGATGCCGATGCCTGATCCGACCGCCCAGGCGAACAGCGACAGCGCGGCCGCTGCCGCCGTTCCTGTGCCCCCCGCCCGCCCGGCGCGCTCGATGCTCGGGCGCGTGCTGGTCGTGCTGCTGGCCTTGCTGCTGCTGGCGCTGGCCGCCGGCGCGCTGCTGCTGTCGGCGCTCAAGACCGAGGCGGGCAGCCGCCGGCTGCTGTCGCTGGTGCCGGGGCTGCAGGTCGAAGGGCTGCGCGGCCCGCTGGCCGGCGATCTGGACATCCGCACGCTGAGCTACCCGCTCGGCCCGAGCCAGACGCTGCGCATCGACG
>JBJOPV010000015.1:0-24206 GCA_046050625.1 Pseudomonadota bacterium | reverse complement strand
TCAGCGGGCCGCGTCATAGCTGGCCTATTTGGTGTTGCTGCGCGCAGAGATTGCCCGTTTCACCCGGACCGAACCGGCTCGTCTCTGTTGCTCTGATCCTCACCTCGCGGTGGAGAGGTGTTACCTCCTGCGCTGCCCTGTGCAGTCCGGACCTTCCTCCAGTGCGACCTTTCGGTCCCTGCACCAGCGGCGGTCTGGCTGACTCCACGAGCGGGATTGTCCCACAACCGGAACCCCGCCCCCGGCGCGGCGCTCAGCGCGGGCGCGACAGCGCGTCGATGCGTGCGCTGCAGGCCGCGACGACGCGGCGCAGCTCCTCGTGCTGCGCCGCACAGCGCTGCAGCTGCTGACGATCGGCCAGATGGGCCTCGAGCAGCTCGCGGTAGGTCAGGCCCGCCTTGAGCGGCTGCGGTGTCGGGCAAGCGCTGTCGGCACCGGCAGGCAGCACGCACTTCAGCGCGACCGGCGCGACCGGCGCGGGCGGCACCGGCGGGCGCGAGGCACAGCCGCCCAGCGCCAGGGCGGTCGACAGCAGGAGCGGCGACAGGGCGGCCCTCATGTCAGCGCCCCCGGGCGCCGTTGCCGGCCACGCGGTTGAGCGTGCGCAGCGCCTCCGGCGGCACCGGCGCCGACAGGCAGCTCATGCCGGCCGCGTTCTGGCGCAGCTGGCCCTGGAGCAACACCAGCTGCAGCTCGCGCTCGCGCAGCTCGTCGCGCAGGCGGCCAGGGCCGCCGCCGCCGGCTGCCGTCAGTGCCTTGCGCACCCGCAGCAGCTCGGCATCGGTGTCGCGACGGCGCTGGGCCAGATCGGCCAGCTGGGCCTGGCTGTCGTCCAGCGCCTCGATCATCTCGACCTTCTGCTCGTCGAAGGAGACCTTCAGCTCGCGCAGGCGCACCTCGAAGGCCGCTTCGCGCGACCGCAGCTCCTCGGCCAATGCGATCTGCGCCTGGCGGTGGCGCGCCTCGCTGTCACGCATCTGCGTCTCGAGCCGAGCGGTGCGGTGCGCATCGGCCTGCCGGTCGGAGGAGCCGATGCCATGGCCGATCCAGCCGGACACCAGCAAGGCCGCGGTTGTCGCGATCAGGCGCAGTTTGTCGGACATCAGTACGCTCCAGGAGAATGATTTTGCATTTCTGGCCAGATTGTCATGCCGGCCGGCGGGTCCGCATGGTAGGCAAGACCCGCAAGGCCAGACGTGACGGTTCGTGAGATGCAGCGCCGCTCAGCGCTCCTTCGTGAACGACTGCCCGAGCGCTGCCGGCGCCTGCGCGCGGCCGAAGAATCCCGCCAGCAGCACCACGGTGAACAGATAGGGCAGCGCCTGGATCAGCTCGACCGGCACCGCGCCCAGGCCTGGCAGCACCGTGCCCTGCAGTCGGATCGCCACCGCGTCGAGCAGGCCGAACAGCAGGCAGGCCCACAGCGCACGCACCGGGTGCCAGTGGCCGAAGACCATCGCCGCCAGCGCCATGAAGCCGCGCCCGGCGCTCATGCCCGGCGTGAAGCTGGCGTTCTGCGCCAGCGTCAGGAAAGCGCCGGCGATGCCGCACAGCACGCCAGCCAGCAGCACCGCGCGCCAGCGCAGCCCGGCCACCGAGATACCGGCGGCATCCACCATCGCCGGGTTCTCGCCGACCGCCCGCAGCCGCAGCCCGAAGCGGGTGCGGTAGAGCAGCCACCACACCGCCGGCACCAGCGCGAAGGCCAGCCAAGTCAGCAGCGTGTGACGCAGCAGCGCCTCGGCCAGCAGCGGCCCGATGATCGGCCAGTCCTGCACCGAGCGCGCCGCCTCGTCGAACAGCACGCCGAAGCGGCCCTCGGGGGGCACGTCGGGCGTGCGCCCGCCGCGCTGGAACAGATGCAGGCCGATGACCGCGGTCAGCCCGAGCGCCAGGATGTTGAGCGCCACGCCGGAGACGATCTGGTCGCCGCGACAGCGGATGCAGGCCAGCCCGTGCACCGCCGACAGCGCCACGCCCGCCGCCACCGCCGCCAGCAGCGCCGCTCCGGCCGGCCAGCCGAAGGCGCCCGCCACCGCCGCCGCGAAGGCCGCCGCCAGCAGTTTGCCCTCCAGGCCGATGTCGATGACACCGGCACGCTCGCTCATCACCCCGGCCAGCGCGCACAGCACCAGCGGCACGCTGATGCGCAGCGTCGCGCCCAGCACCGAGGCGACGACGGTGGCCAGCTCCTGCAGCTCGCTCATGCCGGCCCCCTCCCCTTCAGACCCCATCCCCAGAGTCGGACCGCCAGCGGCCGCAGCATCAGCGCCAGCGCGCCGCAGAACAGCACCACCAGGCCCTGCACCGCGGTCACCATGTCGCGCGAGAAGGTCGGGATCTCGAAGGCCAGCTCGGAGCCGCCCTGCACCAGCGCGCCGAACAGCAGCGCCGCCAGCACGATGCCGGCCGGGTGATTGCGCCCCATCAGCGCCACCGCGATGCCGGTGAAGCCCGCGCCGGCGACGAAGTCCAGCAGCAGCCGGTGATGCACGCCCAGCACCTCGTTGATGCCGACGCCGCCGGCCAGCGCGCCCGAGCCCATCAGCGCGATCAGCGTCAGCCGCACCGACGACAGCCCGGCGTAGTGCGCCGCGCCCGGCGCATGGCCGAGCGTGCGCAGCGCGAACCCCAGCCGGGTGTGCCACAGCACGACCCACAGCCCGGCCGCGCACAGCAGCGCCAGCACCAGCGCCGCGTTCAGCGGCGTGGCCGGCGCCTGCACGCCGACCGCCGCCAGCAGCGCCTGCGCCGTCGGCAGCCCGACGCCCTCGGCCAGCGCCCGGCTCTCCACCGATGGATTGCCCGGCACCGCCAGCACGTTCACCAGCAGCCACACCAGCAGCGCCGAGGCCAGAAAGTTGAACATGATCGTCGTGATGACGATGTGGCTGCCGCGGCGGGCCTGCAGCCAGGCCGGCACCGCCGCCCAGGCCGCGCCGCCCAGGGCGGCCGCCGGCATGGCCAGCAGCACCACCGCCCAGCCCGGCAGCCAGCGGTCCAGCGCCAGCGCGACGACGCAGGCCAGCAGCCCGCCGACCGAGGCCTGGCCCTCGGCGCCGATGTTGAACAGCCCGGCGTGCGCGGCCAGCGCCACCGCCAGCCCGGTGAAGATGAAGTTGGTCGCGTAGTGCAGCGTGTAGCCCCAGGCCAGCCCGGAGCCGAAGGCGCCCTCGACCAGCAGCCGCATCGCCTGCGCCGGGCTGTGGCCGAGCAGCGCCACCAGCGCGCCCGCCACCGCCAGCGCCAGCAGCACGTTGAGCAGCGGCAGCACGCCGAAGTCGATCCAGCGCGGCAGCGGCGCCCCGTGTCCTGCGGTCGATGCGCTCATGCCGCAGCCCCGCCCTGGCCCATGCAGCGGCCGATCGTCACCTCGTCGGCCGCGTCGCGCGCCATCTCGCCGGTGATGCGGCCCTGCGACATCACGACGATGCGGTCGGCCAGCGCGAGGATCTCGTCGAGCTCGGTCGACACCAGCAGCACCGCGCAGCCGGCGTCGCGCAGCCGGCGCAGCGCGCGATGGATGGTCTCGATCGCGCCGATGTCGACGCCGCGCGTGGGCTGGCCGATCAGCAGCACCCGGGGCGCGCGGCGCAGCTCGCGCGCGATGATGAGCTTCTGCTGGTTGCCGCCCGAGAACTTCGATGAGCGCCAGACCGGATCGGGCGGGCGCACGTCGAAGGCGGTCATCATCTCGGCGCACTGCGCGCGCATCGCGCCGTGGTCGAGCAGACCCAGCGCGGCCGGCCCGCGGGTGATGGCCGCATCGTCGGTGTAGCCGAGCGCGGCCGACTCCCAGGCCTCGAATTCCAGCACCAGGCCCAGGCGGTGGCGGTCCTCCGGCACATGCGCCACGCCGAGCTGACGCAGCCGGTGCGGGTCCAGCGGCCAGACGCCCGCGGGGCGATCGCCGTCGGCCACCAGCCGGATCGCGCCCGACTGCAGCGGCCGCAGCCCGGCCAGCAGCGCCAGCAGCTCGCTCTGGCCGTTGCCCGAGACGCCCGCCACGCCGACGATCTCGCCCTGGCGCAGGCTCAGGTCGATGCCGCTCAGCCGCGCCACGCCCTGTGCATCGCGCCAGCCCAGGCCGCGCGCCGTCAGCACCGCCGCGCCGGGCTGCGCAGGCGGCCCCTCGCGGCCGAGCCGCACCTTGCGCCCGACCATCAGCTCGGCCAGCTCGGCCTCGGTGGTGGCGGCCGTCTCGCGGGTGGCGACCACCTCGCCGGCGCGCATCACCGTGACCCGGTCGCTCACCGCCAGCACCTCGCGCAGCTTGTGCGTGATCAGCAGCACCGTGGTGCCGCGGCTTTTCAGCTGGCGCAGCATGCGCATCAGCTGATCGGCCTCCTGCGGCGTGAGCACGCCGGTCGGCTCGTCGAGGATCAGCACCTTGGCGCCGCGGTACAGCGCCTTCAGGATCTCGACGCGCTGCAGCACGCCCACCGGCAGCTCAGCCGCCACCGCATCCGGGTCGACCTCCAGCCCGAACTCCGCCGCCAGCCGCAGCACCTCGCGCCGCGCCGCCGCCAGGCTCGGGCCCAGCACGAAGCCCTGCTCGGCGCCAAGCACGATGTTCTCCAGCACCGTGAAGCGCTCCACCAGCATGAAATGCTGATGCACCATGCCGATGCCGGCGGCGATCGCGTCGCGGGCGCTGCCCGGTTTCAGGGCGCGCCCGGCCACCTCGATGGTGCCCTCGTCGGGCGGGTGCAGGCCGTAGAGAACGGCCATCAGCGTCGACTTGCCGGCACCGTTCTCGCCGATCAGGGCGTGGATCGCGCCAGGCGCCACCTCCAGCGTCACGCCGCGGTTGGCGTGCACGCTGCCGAAGCGCTTGTGGATGCCGCGCAGCGCGATCATGCGACCAGGGAGCGAGCCATGCGCTTCAGGTCAGTAACGGCAAGCGTTGTCGGCCATGTAGTCGGCCACCTTGATGCGGCCGGCGACGATGTCGGCCTGCGCCGCATCGAGCTTCTTCTTCATCTCCGGCGTGATCAGCTTCGCGTTGTGCTCGTCCATCGCCAGCGCCACGCCGTTCTCCTTCAGGCCGAGCACCTGCACGCCCGACTTCCAGCTGCTGTCCTTGACCGACTTCGCGATCTGGAAGACCGCCACGTCGACGCGCTTGACCATCGAGGTCAGCATCGTGCCCGGGTGCAGGTGGTTCTGGTTGCTGTCGACACCGATGGCCAGACGGCCCTGGTCCTTGGCGGCCTGGTAGACGCCCACGCCGGTGCCGCCGGCCGCCGCGAAGATCACGTCCACGCCGCGCGAGAACTGGTTGCGCGCCAGCTCGCCGCCGCGGGTCGGATCGCTCCAGGCCGCCGGGGTGGTGCCGGTCATGTTGGCCAGCGTCTCGACCTTCGGGTGGGCGTATTTGGCGCCCTGCTCGTAGCCGCACTGGAAGCGCCGGATCAGCGGCACATCCATGCCGCCGATGAAGCCCACCTTGCCCGACTTGCTCGCCATCGCCGCGGCCATGCCGGCCAGGAAGGAGCCCTCCTGCTCCTTGAAGACCACCGACTGCACGTTGGGCAGATTCACCACCATGTCGACGATGGCGAACTTCAGCTGCGGAAACTCCTTGGCCACCTTCTCCAGCGCCGAGGCCTGGGTGAAGCCGATGCCGATGATCGGGTTGGCGCCCTTCTGCGCCATGCGCCGGAAAGCCTGCTCGCGCTGGGTGTCGTTGGCGATCTCGAACTCGAGGTAGCCGCCGCCCGTCTCCTTCTTGTAGCGCTCCATGCCGTTGTACGCGGCCTCGTTGAAGGACTTGTCGAACTTGCCCCCGGCGTCGTAGACGACCGCCGGCTGGGCCTGGGCGCGGGCGACCGGTGCCGCCAGCAGCAGCGCCCCGGCCAGGGCCGTGGCCAGAAAGACCGGATTCAGGCGAAACAAAAGGGTGTCTGCAGGCATGGGCGTCTCCTCTCGGCACGGTGACAGGCGGGCGGATTGCGTGACGGATTCTGCAATAGCCATACCCGATCGTCTCCCCGGGGCTTGCCGGAGAGCGCGGGGGGCGCGGCACAGCGGCAGCTCTCCGGCGACATCCACCGGAATTGACATGAATCAATGATGCTGCACCGCAGCATCCAGCGGACATCTCCAGCCGGAAGGCTGCTGGCATGCTGCAGGACAGCAGTCACCGAACCTTGCCGAGAGGATGCGCATGAACCTCCCCCCGACCCCGCCGTCCCCTTCGACGGCGCCGCAACCGCTGGCGGGCCGCCGCGGCCTGATCCTGGGCGTGGCCAACGCGCACAGCATCGCCTGGGGCTGCGCGCAGGTGGCGCGCGCGCAGGGCGCCTCGCTGGTGCTGTCCTGCCTGAACGAGAAGGCACGCAGCTTCGTGCAGCCGCTGGCCGATGCGGTCCAGGCGCCGCTCGTCGACTGCGATGTCGAGACCGAGGGCGACCTGGCGCGGCTGGTGCAGGCCGCGGTCGAGCACCTGGGCGGCCTCGACTTCGTCATCCACTCGATCGCCTGGGCGCCGCTGGCCGAGCTGCGCGGGCGCGTCATCGACAGCTCGGCCGCCGGTTTCGCGCGGGCGATGACGGTGTCGTGCCACTCCTTCGCCGCGCTGGCCAAGGCCTGCGAGCCGCACCTGTCGGACGACGCCGCGCTGATGACGATGAGCTACCTCGGCGCCGACGAGGCCATCCCGCACTACGGCCTGATGGGCCCGGTCAAGGCGGCGCTGGAATCGCTGGTGCGCTACCTGGCCGCCGAGCTGGGCCCGCAGGGCGTGCGGGTGCACGCGATCTCGCCGGGGCCGATGCCCACCCGCGCGGCCTCCGGCCTGCAGGACTTCGAGGCGCTGATGGCCACCGCCCGCGCCGAGGCGCCGCTGCGCCGGCTGGTCACGCTCGAGGAGGTCGGCGCGCTGGCGGCCTTCCTGGCCGGACCGGGCGGGCGCGGCATGAGCGGCCAGACCCTCTTCGTCGATGCCGGCTTCCATGTCGTGCGCTGATTCCTGCGACCTGCCCCGATGACCGCCATGAACTCGCCCCTGTCTTCCGACCCGATCACCAACCTCACCTTCGACGAGCTGCCGCTGGGCGCGCGCGCCCGGGTCAGCCGCACGCTGACGCAGGACGACATCGTCGCCTTCGCGCTGGTCTCGGGCGATGTGAACCCGGCCCACGTCGACCCGGAATACGCCAACGCCACCCGCTTTCACGGCACCATCGCGCATGGCATGTGGGCCGGCGCGATGATCTCCTCGCTGCTGGGCACCGAGTTTCCCGGCCCCGGCACGATCTACGAGGGCCAGACGCTGCGCTTTCACCTGCCGGTGCGCGCCGGCGACACGCTGACGGCCGAGGTCATCGTCACCGCCCGCGACACCGAGCGCCATCGCCTGACGCTGGACTGCCAGGTCACCAACCAGACGGGCGCCACCGTCGTCAGCGGCGAGGCGCTGGTGCGCGCGCCGATGCAGAAGGTCAGCCGAGCGCGCGCAGCGCTGCCGCAGATGCACCTGTTCGACCCCGACGCCCGGCTGGCGCGCTGGATCGACGGCTGGGCGGCCGATCTGGCCGGACAGCCGCCGGTGCAGTGCGGCGTGGTGCATCCCTGCGACGCCACCTCGCTGGCCGGCGCGCTGGCGGCGGCGCGACGCGGCCTGATCGTGCCGTGGCTGATCGGCCCGGAGGCGAAGATCCGCGCGGTGGCCGAGCAGGCCGGGCTGGACCTGGGCGACGCGCGCATCGAGGCGGTCGAGCACAGCCACGCCGCCGCCGCCCGCGCCGCCGAGCTGGCCGCCTCCGGCCAGCTCGAGGTGCTGATGAAGGGCAGCCTGCACACCGACGAGCTGATGCATGCGGTGATCGCCACGCCGGCGCTGCGCACCAAGCGGCGCATCTCGCATGTCTTCCGCTTCGACATTCCGACCTATCCGAAGCCGATCCTGATCACCGACGCGGCGATCAACATCGCGCCGACGCTGGAGGACAAGGCCGACATCATCGCCAGCGCGATCGACCTGGCGCGGGTGCTGGGCGTGGCGCAGCCGAAGGTCGCCATCCTGGCGGCGGTCGAGACGGTCACCCCGAAGATGGTCTCGACGCTGGACGCCGCGGCGCTGTGCAAGATGGCCGACCGCGGCCAGATCGCCGGCGGCCTGCTCGACGGCCCGCTGGCCTTCGACAACGCCATCTCGGCCGAGGCGGCGCGCATCAAGGGCATCCGCTCGGAGGTGGCCGGCGACGCCGACATCCTGCTGGTGCCCGACCTGGAGTCCGGCAACATGCTGGCCAAGCAGCTCGAGTACCTGGCGGGCGCGGCCGGCTGCGGCATCGTGCTGGGCGCGCGCGTGCCGATCGCGCTGACCAGCCGCGCCGACGGCGAGGCCTCGCGGCTGGCCTCGGCGGCGCTGGCCGCGCGCCTGGCGCTGGCCTGGCGGGAGCAGCGGCCGTGAGCGCCGCCGCTGCAGCCCCGACGGAGGCGGCCGTCCTGGTCGTCAACGCCGGATCGTCGACGTTGAAGTTCGCGCTCTACCCGCGCAGCGGTGACTCGGCAGCGGCGTTCGCCGCGCATCCGTCCTTCGCCAGCGGCCAGCTCGACGGGCTGCAGCCCGGCGGCACGCTGCGGCTGTGCCCGAGCGGCGAGGTGCCGATCGAGCTGCCCTCGCCGGCCGACGAGCAGGCACGCTTCGCGGTGGCGCTGCAGGCGCTGCAGCGCCATGTGGCCGAGCGCGCGCCGCAGGCGCAGCTCGTCGCGGTGGCGCACCGCATCGTGCACGGCGGCGGGCAGTTCGTCGCGCCGGTCGTGCTGGATGACGCGGCGCTGGCGCAGCTCGCCGGGCTCTCGCCGCTGGCGCCGCTGCACCAGCCGCACAACCTCGCCGGCGTGGCCGCGCTGCGCGAGGCCTTTCCGGCGCTGCCGCAGGTCGGCTGCTTCGACACCGCCTTTCACGCCAGCCTGCCCGATCTGGAGACCCGCTTCGCGCTGCCGCAGGCGCTGCATGACGAGGGCATTCGCCGCTACGGCTTTCACGGCCTGTCCTACCAGTACCTGATGCAGGTGCTGCCGGCCTTCAGCGCGCGCGCCGGCGGCCGGGTGCTGATGGCGCATCTGGGCAGCGGCGCGAGCCTGTGCGGCGCGATCGGCGGGCGCAGCGCCGCCACGACCATGGGCTTCTCGGCGCTCGACGGCCTGATGATGGGCAGCCGCAGCGGCGCGCTCGACCCCGGCGTGGTGCTGCACCTGTGGCGCCAGGGCTGGACCGAGGCCCAGGTCGAGACGCTGCTCTACAAGGACAGCGGCCTGCTGGGCGTGTCGGGTCTGAGCGCGGACATGCGGCTGCTGCGCCGCCTGGCCGACCAGGGCCAGACGCGCGCGCAGCGGGCGATCGACCTGTTCGTGCACCGGCTGCGCCGCGAGAGCGGCGCGCTGGCGGCGGTGCTCGGCGGGCTGGACGTGCTGGTATGCACCGGCGGCATCGGCGAGCACGACGCCGCCACCCGCGCGGCCATGGCCGAGGCCCTGCATTTCCTGGGCGTCGCGATCGATCCGCAGGCCAATGCCGCCGCCACCGGCGACACGGTCCGTGCCCTTCATGCCGCCGACAGCGCGGTCGAGGTCTGGGTGGTGCCGACCGACGAGGGCCGGGTCGCCGCGCAGGCAGCATGGGCACTGCTGGACGCCCGCTGATCCCTTCTTCCCTGCCGTCTTTCCGCCAGATGGAGCCTCCCGTGCAAGCCTCCCCGAGCATGACCCCGACCCCGGGCACGCCCCCCAGCCCAGACACCGCCGCCGCCGCCGCGCTCGACCGGGTGCTGATGGCGCGCAGCGCGCCGCTGACCTCCGGCCTGTCGCCGATCTCGCTGTCGCTGGCCTGGCAGGACTGGGCCCAGCATCTGGCCAGCCAGCCCGGCCAGGCGCTGCGTCTGGCCGCGCTGGCCCAGGCCGGTGTGGTGGAATGGGCCGGCCGCTGCGCCAGCGGCCTGTGCAGCGACGACGAGACGGTGCAGCGCGATCCGCGCTTCGCCAGCGAGGACTGGCGCGCCTGGCCCTGGAGCGGCCTGGCCCAGGCCTACAAGCGCAGCGAACGCTGGTGGGACGAGGCGATGCGCCTGGACGGCCTCACCCGCCACCATGCCGAGGTGGTGCGCACCTTCGCGCACCAGTGGCTGGACCTGCTCAGCCCGAGCAACCTGCCCTTCAACCCCGAGGTGCTGCGCCGCACCCGCGAGACCGCCGGCGCCAACCTGGTCCAGGGCGCGCAGCACGCGCTCGACGACTGGCGCCGCGACCACGGCCTGGCGCCGCTGCAGCCGCCCGAGCGCGCGTTCCGCCCCGGCATCGAGGTGGCGACCACGCCCGGCGCGGTGGTGATGCGCAACCGCCTGGTCGAGCTGATCCAGTACGCGCCCACGACCGACACCGTGCAGGCCGAGCCGGTGCTGATCGTGCCGTCGTGGATCATGAAGTACTACATCCTCGACCTGAGCCCGCACAACTCGATGGTGCGCTGGCTGACCGACCAGGGCCACACCGTCTTCATCCTGAGCTGGAAGAACCCCGACGCGGGCGACGCCGACCTCGGCATGGACGACTACCTGCGCCTGGGCGTCTTCGACAGCCTGGCGCGCATCGCCGAGCTCGTGCCGGGCGAGCCGGTGCATGCCTGCGGCTACTGCCTGGGCGGCACGCTGCTGTCGATCGGCGCGGCCGCGCTGGCGCGCCCGGGTCAGGTCGCGGGTGCCGAGCGCCTGGCGCCGCTGGCCTCGGTCTCGCTGCTGGCGGCCGAGACCGACTTCAGCGAACCCGGCGAGCTGGGCGTGCTGATCGACGAGGCGCAGGTGCAGCTGCTCGAGGCGGTGATGGCCGAGCGCGGCTTCCTGAGCGGGCGGCAGATGGCCGGCTCCTTCCAGTTCCTGCACTCGCGCGATCTGGTCTGGTCGACCCGGATGCAGGAATACCTGCTCGGCCAGCGCAGCCAGCCCAGCGACCTGATGGCCTGGAACGCCGACGTCACCCGCATGCCCGCGCGCATGCACGGCGAGTACCTGCGGCGCTGCTACCTGCACAACGATCTGGCCGAGGCCCGCTATCCGGTCGAGGGCCGGCCGGTGTCGCTGTCGGACATCCGCCAGCCGATGTTCGTCGTCGGCACCGAGAAGGACCATGTCTCGCCGTGGCGCTCGGTCTACAAGGTGCTGCGCCTGACCGAGACCGCGCTCACCTTCGTGCTGACCAGCGGCGGCCACAACGCCGGCATCGTCAGCGAACCCGGCCACCCCAGGCGCCACTACGCGCTGCTGGCCTGTGGCGCCGAGGATCCGTGGATGAGCCCGGACGACTGGCTGCAGGCCGCGCCGCGCCGCGAGGGCTCGTGGTGGACAGCCTGGCATGACTGGCTGCTGGCGCACGGCAGCGCCCGCCAGGTGCCGGCGCGCACGATCGCGCCCGAGGCGGCGCTGATGCCGGCGCCGGGCGCGCATGTGATGGTGCGCTACCCGGACTGAGCGTCCTGAAGATGAAGCGCAGATGAAGCCCGGGTGAAGGTCGGGACGACGGCGTCAACGCCACGGGTCGGCATGCCGTTGAGCGCGCCATGAACATCGCCCGCCCCGCCCGCCCGTCCCTCCCGCGCGCCGCGCGCCTCGTGCTGCTGGCCGCGCTCTCGGCCGGCGCGCTCGGCCTGTCGGGCTGCGGCGGCGGCGTGTCGGTCGGGGTGGGCATCGAGGCGGGCTACGGCAGCAGCCACGACGCGCCGCCGACCGTCTCGATGAGCCTGAGCACCGCCAGCGGCGCCGGCGGCACCACGGTGCGGCTGAGCGCCTCGCCGCGCGACGACTACGCCATCACCCAGGTCGACTTCGAGATGGTCTACCCGGGCGGCGCGGTGCAGCACCTCGGCAGCGTGCGCCGCCCGCCCTGGGTGCTGGACATCTCGCTGCCCTACGGCACCGGCGGCAGCGTGCTGAGCCTGCGCGCCCGCGCCTGGGACGACGCGGGCCAGTCCGGACTGAGCGGCTGGAGCGGCTGGAGCGGCATCAGCGTGTACTGAGCGCGGCCGGGCCGCAGGCGAAGGGCCGCACCGGCGCGGCCGGCGACTTGTCCAGCAGCCAGACCTCGACGCGGCGATTGCGCTCACGGCCGGCCTCGGTGTCGTTCGAGGCCACCGCCGCAGCCGGGCCGTAGCCCTGCACCACCGCCGGGCGCACGCCGTAGGTCGACAGATCCGTCGCCACCGCGCGGGCTCGCTGCTGCGACAGGCCGATGTTGGCGCAGCGGTCGCCGCGGTCGTCGGAGAAGCCCAGCAGCATCAGCTGGCGCGAGCCGGCGCCATCGCGCTCGAGCAGCCGGGTGATGCGCCCGACATCGCGCAGCGCCTTGTTGTCGAGCTGATCGGCGCCGGGCCGAAAGCGCAGGTTGACCGCCAGCCGCTGCGCGCCGGTGGTCAGGCGGCGGTATTCGGCCGGCACATCGGTGGGCACCACCGCGGTGCCGGGATCGGCCTCGGGCGTCTGGCCGACGAAGCCGACCGTCTGCGCCACCTTCTGGCCCTCTTCCGAGACCGCGAAGTCGGCCAGCCGGCGTGCCAGCGGCTGCGCATCGCGGGCGACATAGAAATACAGCCGGCGCGCCAGCGCATAGTCCTCGGTGGCCACGGTGAAGCGGCTCGGGCGCAGCGCCGCACCCTGGCCGTCGGCCAGCGCCAGCGTCTTGGCCGCCTCGGCATAGGGCAGACCGACGAAGCCGATCGCCATCGGATCGGCGGCCACCGCCGCGGCCAGCGCGCGGCTGTCCTCATGCCGGGTGGTGCCGGCGGCCAGCGCCTGCTTGTCCAGCACCAGCGCGCGGAAGGTGTCCCAGGTGCCGGACTTCTCGTCGCGGGCATGCAGGCGCACCGCACCGGCCGGTGCCCCCAGCGTCGACCAGTCGCCGACGCGGCCGGTGAACAGGTCGCGCAGCTGCGCCAGCGTCAGCTGCTTGAGCGGATTGCTCGGGTGCACGATCACCGCCACGCCATCGAGCGCGACGATGTATTCGCTGCCCTCGGCCGACAGATCGCCGAGCGCCTTCGTGGCCTCACGCTCCTTCGCCTGGATCGGCCGCGAGGCCATGCCCAGCTCGGCCTGGCCCGCCGCCAGCGCGGAAAAGGCGGTCGAGGTGCCCTGCGAGGCCAGCGCGACCGCCAGCCGCGCGCCGTCGGACGGACGGCGCGCCTCGATGCGCAGTTCCTCCGGCGCGGTCGGGGTGGCGGACAGCTCGGTGTAGCCCTCGCGGGCCAGGAAGGCCTTGACCAGCGCTGGCGCCAGCGCGGCGCCGACCGTGTTGGAGCCGTGCAGGCGCAGCAGCGGTGCCGACGCCCCGGCCGCGGCCAAGGGCGGCGAGGGCTCGGCCGGCGCCGCACGGCTGCCCGTGCCGCGCTGCAGCAGCCAGCCGACCAGCGCGGCCAGCACCAGCAGCAGGGCCAGCACCGGCAGCAGCCAGCGCCGTGCCCCCGGGGGCGCTGCCGCCGCGGGTGTGGCCGGCAGCATCAGCGCAGCGCCGCATTCGCTGCAGCGGCTCGCACCGTCCGTCAGCGGCTGCAGCTGGCGGCGGGCGGCCAGCCCGCAGGCCTCGGGCAGATGGGTGCAGACCCCGCGGTCAGGCGGCGTCGCCGAGGGCGTCGTCAGGGGCGTCGTCGAAGTCATGGAGTCATCCCATCCTGTCGGAGAAGTTCGAGAGCGGCCGCACCCGGGGCGGACCATGCCGGGCCGAGCACGGCGACACGGCGCGCGATCACCTCGCGCAGCCGCGCCGAAGCCGGCACGGCCCCCAGCAGCGGCTGCAGCGCGTCGTCCAGCAGCCGCCGGCGCTCGTCGGCGTCGTCGTGCAGACGTGCCAGCACCGACGGCCAGTCGGCGCCCAGCGGATGCAGCGCCAGCGCCAGGCCGAAATCGTCGAGCTCGGCACGCAGCCAGCCCTGCGCGCCGCCGTCGCGCAGCAGATCCAGCGCCTCGGCCAGCAGCAGCCGCGCGGCCCAGGGCGGCACGGGGTCGGGCGGTGGCTCGGGCGGTGGCTCGGGCGGTGGCGCCGGCACCGGCTCGGGCAGCTCGGCCAGCGGCACCGACAGCGCCAGCCAGACCAGCGCGGCCGCGCGCGGCCCGAGCGTCGGCAGCAGCGCAGCCGTCGGATCGATCCGGTCACGCAGCGGCGTAGCCAGCGCACGCTGCTGCAGCGCCGCCGGCGCGGCCAGCCGAGGCTGCAGCCGCACCAGGTCGCGATGGCGCTGGCCCTCGTCCGTCCAGCGCCGCTGAAGCCATTGCACACCCGACTGCGCCACCGAGGCCACCACCGGCGCAGCCACAGCACGGTCGCAGGCCTGGCGCAGCGCCTCGCAGCCGCCGTCCTCGCCGATCTGGCGCGCCAGCGTCTCGAAGCGGGCCGCCTCGCCCAGGCGCAGGAAGAGATCGGCCCGCAGCCAGCCCAGCGTCTGGCGCTGCTCCGGTCCGCTGCTGCCGACCCAGGTGCGCGCCAGCGCCTGCACCAGCTCGGGACGGTCCAGGCGCTGCGGCCCGGTCGCCGGATCGATCAGCAGGGCCTGCGCCACCGCACGGGCCTCGGCCGCGAGGCTGGCCAGCGCCAGATCGGCCGCCTCGATCGAGGCGAGGCGCCGCTGCCAGAGCGCCTGCAGCCGCTCGACCTGCCGCTGCTCGCGCCGCGAGCGGGCTGCGGTGGTGCGGGCTTGCGCCCAGGCCTGCAGCGCGTGGCTCCAGGCCGACAGGTCCGGCGCACGCACGCCCCCGAACCAGCGCGACAGCCCGCCCGCCGGCACTGGCGGCTCGTCCAGCACGGACTGCAACCGATCGGCCAGCGCCTCGTCCTGACGCCGCTGCCGGGCCACGGCCTCGCCCGCCTGCTGCAGATGCTGACGCACCTGCTGCGCCTGCGCCCGCACGCCCACCAGCGAGAGGCGCCCGAGGCGCCAGTCCTGCCAGATCCGGGACTCCACCGCATCGCCCCAGTCCTCGGCACGCTGCTGCAGCGTGGCCTCGTCGGCCAGCATCGCCGCCTCGACGCCACGGCCATCGAAGCCCTCGTGCACACCCAGCGCGAACAGCCGGCGCAGCTCCGGCGCCTGTCGTTCCGGCTCGCACTGCTGCACCAGCGCCTGATAGTGAAGCGCCAGCCGCTGCCACATCGCGCCGGCCTGGGCCGGACCCAGCCTCAGGCCAGCCGCATCCGGCAGTCCAGGCAGATCGGCCAGCGCCACGGCCGCCAGCACGGCATCGCCCGGCAGCCCCTGCCGCAGCAGCTGCAGCAGCTGCACCAGCAACACCTCGGACAGATGCTCGCGCACCGCGACAAGATCAGCACGACACTCGCTCAGCGCCCAGCTGCGCAGCTGCGGGACGCCCCGCGGGCCGGGAGGCCTCGCCTCACCCAGCTCGGCCAGATCCGCCTGCAATGCCAGACGCTGCAACAACCAGGCGGCCATCGCTGGCGCGCCCGCCTGACCGGTCGCCGGCACCCAGCAGACCGCGACATCCGCCAGACACAGCCGGTCCGCATCGGCACTCCGGTCGAGGTGCAGCTCGATGGACAGTCCAGGCTGGCGCGCCCGCAACTGCCGCAGGCGATCGGCCAGCGCCAGCGGAGACAGCTCCTGCGGCGAGCACACCAGATGCACCACCTCCGGCGCCTGATCGGCCGGCCAAGGCGGCAGCGGCGCCTCGGCATCCAGGCACCACTGCAGCGGCAGCGGTGCAGGCGGGGGCTCGATCGTCGGCAGGCCGGGCACACGCGCCGGCGCGACCTGATGGCGCCGCTCGAGCGCCTGCAGGATCTGCCGAGCGAGCACACCGGTACCAAGGAGGACTTGTCGCATGGATCGCGACTCTCCTGTCACGATGTGTCATGTTCATGACACCGCCCTGTCGCGTCGGCCCCACCCTGATTCAGGGGTACGACAGGGCACCGATTGATCGTTTGACGCCCTGGTCATCGCAGAGCAAGATGAGAAAATCGTAAAAGATTTCACGGATCGCTCCCGCTGATCCACATCGGCCCCAGCCCGATCTGCACCGTGTTCACCACGTCCGCCAGCGGCTTGGCCTCCAAGAGGGCGAGGCAGCGGTCAAGCATAAAAATCAAGCCCCAGGAACCCCCTCGAACCGGTGTGCCTGATAGATCAACAATCAACAATCAAACCGCAAAAATAACAGGTGGAAATGATTGAGATCGGATCAATTACGTAACCGAAGCCGGACCGCTGCGTTCTTGATCTATTTTTTCCACCTGACCCCGCTGTTCGCAAACCGACAACAAAGGGCACCCGCCCGGGTGCGCCCACACCATGCTCAATCGCATCGATCGCTCTCCCCGGCCTGTCCTGCCTGCACGGCAGGCACCCGCCGTCGTGCTGGCCTGTGCCGGCGCTCCTGAGGGGGATCTGAACGCGGTGCGCTCGCTGGGCGAGCGCGGCATCAAGGTGATCGTGATCGGCGAGTACGAGCAGCCGCCTTCGCGCCACTCGCGCCACTGCGCGCGCTTCATGCACGTCGCGGACTTCACCCGGCACCCGAAACGCCTGGCCCGCGCCCTGCGAGAGATCGAGGGCGAGCATGGCACCGCACCCGTGGTCTTTCCGACCGCGGATCCGGACCTGCAGGCGCTGCTGGAGGTGCTGCCCGATCTGGAAGACCGCATCCGCCCCGCGCTGGCCGAGCCCGGCCTGGTGGCACAGCTGGTGGACAAGGCGCGCTTCGACGATCTGGTCCGGCAGCATGCGCTGCCGGTGCCACGCACACTGCGGATCGAGCGCATGGCGCAGATCGAGAACATCATTGCCGGCGAGATCGCCTTCCCGCTGATCGTCAAGCCGGCGCAGCCCGTGGCCTGGCAGCATCCCGGCGTGGAACCGGCCGTGGCACGCGCCAAGGCGGTGGTGGTCAAGACGCCGGAGCGGCTGCGCGAGATCGCGCGCATGCTGGCGCCGCATGGCTTTCACATCATCGCGCAGGAGTACGTGCCGGGCGGCGACATCGAGCATTTCACCGTCGACGTCTACATCGGCCTGGACGGCGTGGTGCGCGCCAGCAGCTGCGGGCGCAAGCTGCGCCACGATCCGCCGCATGTCGGCAGCGGCTCCTACTGCGAGAACCTGCGCCTGCCCGAGCTGGAGCGGATCGCCGCCGAGGTGCTGACGCGCATCGGCTATCGCGGCGTGGCCAACCTCGACTTCAAGCGCCACGAGGTCACCGGAGAGTACAAGCTGCTGGAGATCAACCCGCGCCTGAGCCAGTGGCACATCCTGACGACGCGCTGCGGCCTGAACCTGCCCGAGATGGCCTGGCGCGATGCCTGCGGCCTGCCAGCGGCCGTGCCTTCGAAACGCCGCACCGGCCTGCGCTATCTCAACGAGAAATGCGACTTCCACGCCGCACGCCAGTATGTGCGCGAGGGCGAGCTGAGCTGGGCGCGCTACCTGGGCACGCTGCTGCGCCCCGGCACCGTGCGACAGCTCGCGCCGATGGACGATCTGGGCCCGGCGCTGCACCTGACGCGGGACTGGTTCGCGCAGAAGCTCATCCGGCGTGCCCAGCCCGTGCGGACCAGCACATCGAGGTCGTCGTCCATGTCATCGATCTTCGAAGAGGCCGAGGATCCGGCACTCAAGGGGCGCTGAGCACCCCGAGCAGCGCCTCACCGTAGGCCGCGAGCTTGCGGCCGCCCACGCCGCTGACCTGGCCGAGCTCGTCGAGCGTGCCCGGCTGGCGGCGCGCCATCTCGACCAGCGTGGCGTCGTTGAAGACCAGATAGGCCGGAATGTTGTGCTCGCGCGCGACGCCGGAGCGCCAGGCGCGCAGCGCCTCGAAGCGCTCGAGCTGGCGCCCGCTCAGGTCGGCCGGCGCGGAGCGCGTGCCCTTGCCCGCGGCGTCGGCCCCGGCGCGGCCTCGCTTCGAGCGCCCGCGCACCGGCTCGGCCGGCACCCGCATCTGCAGCCGCACCTCGCCGCGCAGCACCGCGCGTGCCGCGTCGGTCAACGCCAGCGTGCCGTACTCGCCCTCGGCCACCACATGGCCCAGCGCGACGAGCTGGCGCAGCACCGCGCGCCACTGCGCCTCCGACAGATCTGCACCGATGCCGAAGGTGCTCAGACCCGCGTGGCCGTACTGCCCGACCTTGTCGGTCGGCTTGCCGCGCAGCACGTCGATCAGGTGCACCGCGCCGAAGCTGCGCGGCCCCTGCGTCTCGCGGCCGTGCTGGGCGAAGCGGTAGATGCAGCTCAGCGCCTTGCGCGCGGCGTCGGTGCTGTCCCAGGTGGTCGGCGGATGCAGGCAGTTGTCGCAGTTGCCGCACGGGCCGCTGGCCTCGCCGAAGTAGGCCAGCAGCCGCACGCGGCGGCAGTCGTGCGCCTCGGCCAGCGCCAGCAGCGCGTCGAGCTTGCCGCGCTGCACCCGCTTGAACTCGTCGGCGGCCGGGCTGTCGTCGATCATGCGGCGCTGGTGCACCACGTCGGCCAGGCCGTAGGTCATCCAGGCGTCGGCGGGCTGGCCGTCGCGGCCGGCGCGGCCGGTCTCCTGGTAATAGCCCTCGATGTTCTTGGGCAGGTCGAGGTGGGCGACGAAGCGCACGTCCGGCTTGTCGATGCCCATGCCGAAGGCGATGGTGGCCACCATCACCAGCCCTTCTTCCCGCAGGAAGCGGTCCTGGTGGTGCTTGCGGGTGCCGGCGTCCAGCCCGGCGTGGTAGGGCAGCGCCGCCACGCCCTCGCCCTGCAGCCAGGCGGCCGTCTCCTCGACCTTCTTGCGGCTGCCGCAGTAGATGACGCCGGCGTCGCCCTCGTGCTCGTCGCGGATGAAGCGCAGCAGCTGGGTGCGGGCGTTGTCGCGCTCGACGATGGTGTAGCGGATGTTGGGCCGGTCGAAGCTGCTGACGAACAGCCGCGCCGCCTGCAGCTGCAGCCGCTCGACGATGTCGGCGCGGGTGTGGTCGTCGGCGGTGGCGGTCAGTGCGATGCGCGGCACCAAAGGGAAGCGCTCGTGCAGCGCGCTCAGGCCGAGGTATTCCTCGCGGAAGTCGTGGCCCCACTGGCTGACGCAGTGGGCCTCGTCGATCGCGAACAGGCCCAGCAGGCCGCGCTCGTGCAGCGACTCCATCATCGCCAGGAAACGCGGCGTCAGCAGCCGCTCGGGCGCCACGTACAGCAGCGTCAGCCGTCCGGCGAGCAGATCACGCTCGACCGCCGAGGCCTGCTGCGCGCCCAGCGACGAATTCAGGAAGGCCGCCGGCACGCCGACCTCGTCGAGCGCGCCGACCTGGTCCTGCATCAGCGCGATCAGCGGGCTGACCACCACCGTGATGCCCTGGCCGGCACCATGACGCACGATGGCCGGGATCTGATAGCACAGGCTTTTTCCCCCGCCGGTGGGCATCAGCACCAGTGCGTCGCCACCGTCGATGACCTGCTCGACGATGTCCTGCTGCTGGCCGCGGAAGGCGCCATAGCCGAACACCTCGGCAAGCACGCGCCGCGCGGCGGCGACGGTGGGGGACGGCGGGGTCGGTTCAAGCGCATTCATGATCGCGCGCATGGTACGCGAGGCCAGCGAGCGCACCCGATCACCCTGAATGGGGAGACGCCACCGTCGCCACGCCGGGCGGCGCGGAGACGGTCGGTGCGGCACAATTGTCCCCCAGTTCTCTACACCACAGCCGCCGTCGCATCCGCCCGATGCCCGGGCCGGCCCCACCGTTCCAGGAGCGAGCGCCCATGGCCTCCGTCAACAAAGTCATCCTCATCGGCAACCTCGGCCGCGACCCCGAAGTGCGCTACACGCCCAGCGGCTCGGCGGTCTGCAACGTCTCGATCGCGACCACCCGCAACTGGAAAAGCAAGGACGGAGGCGATCGCCAGGAAGAAACCGAGTGGCACCGCGTCGTCTTCTATGACCGCCTGGCCGAGATCGCCGGCGAGTACCTGAAGAAGGGCCGCCCGGTCTACGTCGAAGGCCGCCTGAAAACCCGCAAGTGGCAGAAGGACGGCGTCGACCAGTACACGACCGAGATCATCGCCGACCAGATGCAGCTGCTGGGCGGCCGTGAGGACGGCGCCAGTGGTGGCGGCTCGGGCGGTGGCAGCCGCGGCGGACGCAGCGCAGGCGGTGACGCCGGTGTCGACCAGGGTGACGACTTCGAGTCCGGCTACACCCCGGCGCCGGCGCCGCGCGCCCCGATGCGCCAGGCCGCCCCGGCCCCGCGTCCGGCCCCCCGCCCCGCCCCGGCCCCCGCGCCGAAGTCGTCGACCGGCTTCGACGACATGGACGACGACATTCCGTTCTGAAGCCTGCGTCTTCCTGGCTGACCCACAAGAAGCCCCAAGTGCCTGTCGCTTGGGGCTTTTTTCTTGTTGGCGTGGTTCTTGAAATTTTTGGCCATCTTCCCGTTTTTAACTGCCTTTCGTGGCCGGCCAATTACGGGGAGAGACAAACTAAAAACACGGGTCGGGTTGGCTGTGCAGCGAACAATTTTCGGCATTTGAATGCTGGGCCAATTCAGCTGTCAGTGCCGAACCAGGGGATTCCCCGATGGAATCCAGGCACAAATGGAGGAACGTAGAATCGTCCCGGCAACTCTTATCGGCCCGCTGAGCTGTGCAGAGATTAGCAGCGTTGGCTCGTCCGGCTGTTAGATTCTTGCCAGGATTTCGCCGGCCTTTGGATCAAAACCGAGAAGAATAATTGTGCGCTGACCTTACCGAACTACCCTGGGTTGAGCTTCAGAGCTGGAAGACCGGAGCCCCAGGCGGCAGATGAAACCGTGCATGGGACATGGATTTGTATTCACGTTCGAACTGGACCAGCACATCAATGCGGTCTGTGTAGTAGTCGACCGGATCAATATCAATCCGATTGGGGAAGCACAGAGGTTCATCGTCACAGAACAGTCCGTCCAAAAGCAGCAAATCGCGAAAGCTCAGCAGGCCGACAGATTTCGACTTCAGTTGACTTGCGTTATGCTTCCTGCTCTCCGAGAGGATCCTCCCGTCCTCCAAGATGGAGTAATTGCACATCTCCTTTTCGAGATTGACTGCAATGGCTTCGGCGACGCCCTCAGCCCAGTCCTCACCGAGCTTGCGACCGAAGCAGTCTTTCCACATGCGGCGAATCGCCGCGCCAGGTGAGCGCAGCACCATCTGAGAACAGGCATCGCGCTCACCTGGATCGACGTGCTGGAGCCAACCGTACAGGAACAGCACCGTTTTGAAATAGATCACCTGTCGCTGCGATCCACGACGCAACTCCATGGCCAGCGCATGCCCCAGTTCCCTGTTCAAGAACGACCCCTCAATGTCATTCGCCAGCATGGCCATCTCCATATCAGAGAGGTCAAGTGCAAACCTGGCTGTGGCTGACACCAACCCGAGCAGCTCATGCAACTCGATATTGGGGAAGTGAACGCGAGTAACGTGCAGCAGTGCGGCGTACTCGAGTCTGGCCCGATCATTCAGCAGGTTATCGAAGCGCCGCTGAATGTCCACGAGTGAGAGCCGGCGATCGATGACGTCGTCCTGGCTGTTCGCACACTGCAGCAGCGACAAGAACTCGCTGGCCGTCGCATTTGCCTCCAACAGCGACAGCACGCTGATAGGGACGATGTGCTCGATGCGGCTGCTTTTAAAGTAGTGGAGCAGGAGGCAAACCCCGTACGCCTCGGTGTAGATCAGCTGATTTTTAATCGTCTCGCACTCTGCCGGCGAAACGTTTCCAGCGCGTACCAGCGACGAGTGCAGTTCGATCTCTCCAGATTCAAGTGCAAACACGTCGCGTGCATCTGAGACTGCTGGATCTCGCTCACTCAGGAGATGGAGGAACTGCAACTTTCTAAAGGAGTACCGCCGCCCCCAGGCAGTCGTGCTGACGTCGAGGAAATGCGTCACCTCGTGCTTGAGGAGTGCCCTGAAATCTGCGTCGCGGGGTGACAGTGGCGGGTCACCCGGCTCCCACGAGATTGCGCGTTGGAACGCATCTCGGTAGGTGCTGTCATAGACTTTCAACTGGATGAGGTTGGAACAGAAGTCGAAGTAGGCCTCGTAGTCGGGCGTCGCGAGCTGGTGCATGTCATGAGTTTCTCATCGACTAGCAACCTCATCGAGAAGTCGACATGCATCTTTTGTGATGACCCAGCCCCTGCATACAGGGTGTTTTTCTCCCGCCCGCCTCACACCAACCCACCCCCCGGCCCTGACGCCCGCGCCACCCCCGCATCGAACACCCGCCCCAGCCGCGCCGCGTCCAGCCCGTACATGCGGCCGAGCAGCCCGGCCAGCAGCGCGCGGTATTCGTTGAGCACCGGCCAGTCGCGACCCTGGTGCAGCGTGGCGAAGCCGACCGGCACCTGCTCGCCGACGATGCGCCCGCCGCGCACCGCCCCGCCCAGCACCATCCAGGTGGTGCCGTGGCCGTGGTCGGTGCCGCGGCTGCCGTTCTCGCGGAAGGTGCGGCCGAACTCGCTCATCACCACGACCACGGTGTCGCGCCAAGCGGCCTCGCCCAGCTCGGCGGCGAAGCCGGCCAGGCCGCGGCCCAGCTCGCCGGCGCGGGTGGCCAGCGCACCGGTGGCGCCGCCCTGGCCGACGTGCGTGTCCCACCCGCCGATGTCGACGAAGCCCAGGCGCCAGCGCTCGCGCATCAGCCGGGCGATGCGGCGGGCCTCGCCCTCGAAGCCGCGCGCGGAGATGGCGCCGCGGCCGGCCGGCTCCATGCCCGGCGCCAGATCCTGCTGCGCCATGCGGCGCACCTCCAGCCCGTCGTCGACCGCGCCGGCCAGCGCGGTGCCGGCGTACATCTGGCGCAGCCGCGCCGCCTGACGCGCATCGACGCCGGCCAGGCTGGCGCCGTCGAGCGCCTGGTTGGGCACCGCGATGTCGCCGCGCAGGATCAGTGGCAGCTCGCGCGTCAGCGCGATCACCTCGCCGCGCCCGGCGCCGATCTCGGCGGCCAGGCGGTTCATCCAGCCGCTGCGGCGCACCTCGGCCGGCGAGCCGTCGGCCGCGCCCATCTCCAGCCGGTCCTGCGTCTCGAAATGGCTGCGCGAAAGCTCATGGATGCCGGCGAAGGGCACGAAGGCCAGCTCGCCGCGCTCCCACAGCGGCAGCAGGGCCTCGCCCGGCGCCGGGGCCAGCGCCCAGTCGACCTCGCCGGGCAGGGGCAGCGCCGCGTCGGGTGCGCTCCCTGGCCGGGCGATGGCGATGCGCGGGCGCGCAGCCAGGTAATCGTCGCTGGCCGCCGGCACCAGCACGCTGGCCATGTCGCAGGCCCCGCGCAGGAAGACCACCAGCAGCCGGGGCGTGTGGGCCGGCGCGGCCCTCAGCCGCCAAGGCGTGGCCAGCCCGGCCAGCGCGGCGGCCCCCAGCAGGCGACGGCGAGACAGGAACATCGGGCGCGGGTCGGAACACATCGGACATCTCCTTCGGATGAGCGCAGACATCGGCCGGCGCGAGGGCAGAGTTCAGCTGCGCATGAACTCCGGCGCCGACAGCAGCAGCGCGTTGCGCTCCTGCGGGGTACGGACCTGATCCAGCACACCTCGGCTGCGCTCGCCCAGTGGCAGCAGCACGCCCGTCTCGTCGAGCAGCGCGACCGGCCGCGGTGGCGCCGCGAAGGTGCGCGCCAGCGACCGTGCCGCCTCGAAGCGCGCGACCATCTGGCCGGGGCCGCTCCATGACGCCTCGTCGCAGGGATAGCCGTCGGGCGTCTGTCGACCGAAGGGACGCTGGCCGAGTCGGCCCAGCACGCCCAGCAGCGGCGCGACATCGAGCACCGGCGCGCTGTCGCCCGCCAGCCGTGCGGCTGACACCACATAGAGCAGGGGCTCCTTGAAGCGCCGCCCCAGCGAGGCCTCGAACTCCGGGTCGGCGAACAGCAGCGCCAGCACCGGCGCGATCGCACCGTCCTCATCGAGAAAGCACCGGCCGAGGCGTTCGATCAGCCCCGCCGAGCCCGGCACGCCCAGCCAGAACAGCGCCAGCCTGGTGCAGACATGGCGAGCGGTGGCCGGATGGCGCGCCAGCAGCCGCAGCGCCTCGACGATCTCCTCGCGGCCGCGCCCGCCGACGATGCGCCGGCCCAGCAGCGTCTTGTCGCCGTCGTCATGGCGCGCCGGGTTGAACTCGGTCGGGCCGTCGCGCCAGTGCTGCGGCTGCTGCGCCGGCTTCATCCTCGGCAGCGTGCCCGGCTCGGCCAGGCTCAGGCCCAGGCCGCTCA
>JBJOPV010000014.1:0-24374 GCA_046050625.1 Pseudomonadota bacterium | reverse complement strand
GACATCGGCCTGAAGGGCAACTTCAGCGCCGCAGCCAGCGGCATCGAGGTGATCGATGGCAGCGGTGCGACCGGCACGGTGCGCATCCTGGGAGACAGCACGGCCAGCGTGATCGACCTGCGCGGCATCACGATCACCGGCACGAACGTGGTGATCGACGGCGGCAGCGGCAACGACACCGTCTTTGGCAGCGCTGGCGCCGACACCTTGGTCAGCCACAACGGCGAGGATGTGGTCGACGGCGCGGGCGGCGGGGACACCTACCGCGTGACGGGCAACACCACCACCGGCTTTCACGGCTACGACACTTACAAGGACAGCGGCACCAGTGGCGTCGACCGGATTGAGGCCATCGGCGCCGGCAATGTCGACATCGGCGTGCGGGGCTTCTCGGCCACTGGCATCGAGGAGATCGACGCGCGGGGCGCGATCGGCACGGTGCGGCTGCTTGACACCGGCGACGCCAACCTGATCGACCTGCGTGGCGTGACGGTGCTGGGCACGAACCTGGTGATCGACACCGGCAGCGGCAACGACACCGTCTTCGGCAGCGCGGCGGCCGACCTCATCGTGGCGGGCAATGGCGACGACGTGCTCGACGGCGCGGGCAGCGGCGACACGTTCCGTGTGACGGGCAACACCACCACCGGCTTTCACGGCTACGACACTTACAAGGACAGCGGCACCAGTGGCACCGACCGGATCAGCGCGCAGGGCACGGGCAATGTCGACATCGGCGTGGCGGGTGCGTTCAATGCGGTGGCCTCCGGCATCGAGGTGATCGATGGCAGCGGTGCGACCGGCACGGTGCGCATCCTGGGAGACAGCACGGCCAGCGTGATCGACCTGCGCGGCATCACGATCACCGGCACGAACGTGGTGATCGACGGCGGCAACGGCAACGACACCGTCTTTGGCAGCGCTGGCGCCGACACCTTGGTCAGCCACAACGGCGAGGATGTGGTCGACGGCGCGGGCGGCGGGGATACCTACCGCGTGACGGGCAACACCACCACCGGCTTTCACGGCTACGACACCTACAAGGACAGCGGCACCAGCGGCACCGACCGGATCAGCGCGCAGGGCACGGGCAATGTCGACATCGGCGTGCGGGGCTTCTCGGCCACCGGCATCGAGGAGATCGACGCGCGGGGCGCAACTGGCACGGTGCGGCTGCTCGATACCGGCGACGCCAACCTGATCGACCTGCGTGGCGTGACGGTGCTGGGCACGAACCTGGTGATCGACGGCGGCCATGGCAACGACACGATCTTCGGCAGCGCGGGGGCGGACACGATCGTCGGCGGCGCGGCGGACGACCTGCTCGATGGCGGCGAGGCCGGCGACACCTTCCAGGTCAGCGGCAACGAGGCCGGCGGCTGGGCCGGCTTCCATGGCTACGACACCTTCAAGGACAGCGGTGCGGGCGGCACCGACCGCATCGTGGCGCTGGGCACCGGGCCGGTCGACATCGGCCTGCGCTCCTGGGTGGGCACCGGCATCGAGCAGATCGACGCCAGCGGTGCCGCCGGCACGGTGCGGCTGCTGGGCGACACCGGCAACAACCTGTTCGACTTCCGCAGCACGACGCTGACCGGCGCCAATCTGGTCATCGATGCGAACCGCGGCCATGACACCGTCTTCGGCAGCGCTGGCGACGACACCATCGTGGCCGGCGCGGGCGACGATGTGCTTGACGGTGGCGAGGGCAGCGACACCTACCGCATCACCGGCGGCGTCTACGGCAGCACCGAGTTCATGGGCTGGGACAGCTGGGCGGACACCGGTCTGGACGGCACCGACCGCATCGTCGCGATCAGCACCGGCAGCATGGACATCGGTGTTCGCGACCTGTCAGCCGGCGGCGTCGAGATCCTGGATGTCCGGGGCGTGGCGGGGCAGGCCCGACTGCTGGGCACCAGTTCCGACGACATCATCGATCTGAGCGGCACGACGGTGCAGGGCAGTCTGCTGATCGACGCCGGTGGTGGGACCGACCTGGTGCTGGGCTCGTCCGGCAACGACACCCTCCTGGGCAGCGGTGGCGCCGATTCGCTCGCCGGCGGGGCGGGCAACGATGTCTACCGCATCGGCCGCGACACCAGCCTGGACGTGATCTGGGACTGGGACGACACCGAGGGCAACCAGGATGTGGTCGAGTTCGCTGCCGGCATCAGCGCCGAGCAGCTCTGGTTCCAGCGCCTGGACGGCTTCGTCGAGGTCACGGTTCTGGGCACCTGGAACCGCGTCTACCTGATGGACTGGGACACCGATCCGGCTGCGCGCATCGAGACGTTCCGCACCGCCGATGGCCGCACGCTGCAGGCGGCCCAGGTCGATACGCTGATCGAGGCGATGTCGGCCTTTGCCATGCCCTCGATCGGCACGACCACGCTGCCGGCCGGCTACCAGACGGCGCTGCAGCCGGTGATTGCAGGTACCTGGTCTTCCTGAATGTAAAAACCATGTCCTGAATGATGCATGTCAGGCAGATGTTCGCTGGGCGGTCCAAGATGTTCGTGACAAACGGACGCAAGCGCGGCCGCGGGCGGCCTCTGTCGCACCTGCAGCACCTGCAGCACCTGCCGCGACGGTCCGCCATCACCGCCTCCCGCGGGACAACAAGGAGACAGGCACATGGCAGCACTCGTGCATGACGAACCCTGGGTGGACTGGATGAAGTCCTGGTCCCCGGCCGGCTGGCTGGGCATGGCCCACCGGCCGCCGGCCGCCTCCGCCGATCTGGTGCGCCGGCGCCAGCGCGACCTGCTCGAGCACGCCCATGCGCGCAGCCGGTTCTACCGGCGCCATCACGGCCGCCATCCCGGTGCGCTGATGCCGGCCTGGCAGGATCTTGCGCCGGTCGACAAGACCACGCTGATGGCGAACTTCGATCACTGGGCCACCGATCCGGCGATCACCCGCGCCGGCGTCGAGGCTTTCCTGGCCGACCGCTCGCGCATCGGCGAGGACTTCCTGCGGCGCTATGCGGTCTGGACCAGCTCCGGCACCAGCGGCGAGCCGGGCATCTTCGTCCAGGACAGTGGCGCGCTGGCGGTCTACACCTCGCTGCTCGAGAGCCGCATGGATCGCCGTTTCGCGACCCAGCGCTGGTGGCCGATGGCCGCCAGCGGCGCCTTCGGTCCGTGGGGGCTGCAGCCGCGCAGCGCGCTGGTGGCCGCGCTCGACGGCCATTACGCCAGCGTCTCCTTCTGGCGCCGGCAGTGCCGCTTCAGCCCGGTCTCTGGCAGCGCCTCGCGGGCCTTCTCGGTGACGCAGCCGATCGATGAGATCTGCGCCGGCCTGCAGGAATGGCGGCCCGCCTTCCTGGCCAGCTATCCCAGCATGCTGGCCGAGCTGGCGCGCCAGCAGCAGGCCGGGCGGCTGCGGCTCACGCCCCTGGCGCTGTGGGCCGGCGGCGAAGGCCTGCCGGCGAGCACCCGCGACTGGATCGAGTCGGTCTTCGGCGCGCCGGTCATCAACGACTACGGCGCCTCCGAGTGCCTGAGCATCGCCTTCGAGTGCCCGCACGGGCGCATGCACCTCAACGACGACTGGGTCGTGATGGAGCCGGTCGACGCCAACGACCAGCCGGTCGAGCCGGGCACGCCGTCGAAGGCGGTGCTGCTGACCAACCTGGCCAACCGGGTGCAGCCGCTGATCCGCTACCGCCTGGGCGACAGCGTGACGGTGCACGCCGACGACTGCCCCTGCGGCAACCACCGGCCGTCCTTCACCATCGAGGGCCGCGGCGACGACACGCTGCGGCTGCGCGACGCACGCTCGGCCGAGGTGCGGCTGTCGCCGCTGGCGGTGACCACCGTGCTGGAGGAGGGCGCCGACCTGCACCGCTTCCAGCTGCTGCAGACCTCGCCGGACGCGCTGTCGCTGCGGCTCGACGACAGCCTGAGCAGCGACCCGGCACGTCTGCGCGAACGCGCCTTGGCGGTGCTGCGTGACTACCTGCGTCGCCAGGGCCTGCCCGAGGTCAAGCTCAGCGTCGACGCCGCGCCGCCCAGCGTCGACCCGGCCAGCGGCAAGCTGCGCCAGGTCATCGTGATGGCGGATTGATCAGTCGCCCTTGAAGCCGCTGCTGCGCACCACGCCCGCCCAGCGGCGGGCCTCGGTCACCAGCAGCCGCTCGGCCTCGGGGCGGGAGCTGCCGGTGATCGAGAAGCCTGCATCGCTCAGCTTCGTGCGGGTTTCCGGATGCTGGAGCGCGCTGACCGTCTGGCGCTGCAGCAGGTCGAGCAGCGCAGCCGGCGTGCCCGCGGGCGCCATCAGCATGAACCAGGCCGAGACATCCAGTGCGGGCCAGCCGGCCTCGGCGAAGGTCTGCACCTCCGGCAGCCCGGCCAGGCGCGCGGGTGCAGTGGTGGCCAGCGCGCGCATGCGCCCGCCGCGGATCTGCGCCAGGCCCAGTGCGGTCGACACGAAGGCGCCGGCCACATCCCCGGCGATGATTGCGGTCACCGCGTCGCCGGTGGCCCGGTAGTGGACCGGCTCGACCGCGAAGCCGGCGGCCTCGCCGAGCATGTCGGCGGCGAAATGGCCCGGCGTGCCGGCGCCGAAAGTCGCCAGGTTGGTGCGGTCGCCGCGCGAGCGAGCGGCCTTGACGAAGGCGGCCAGCGAGGCGTGCGGCGAGTTGGCCGGCACCACGAACAGGAAGTCCGAGCGCACCGCCTCGCTGATGCCCGCCAGCTCCCGGGCGGGCGCATAGGGCAGCTTCTCGAAGGCGGCCGGCGCGATCGCGATCGAGCCGACCTCGCCCAGCAGCAGCGTCGTGCCGTCGCTCGCTGCCCGCGCGACCGCCTGGGCGGCGATCTGGCCCCCGGCGCCGGCGCGGTTGTCGACGATCACCTGCTGGCGCAGCTGCTCGGCCAGGCGCTGCGCCAGCACCCGCGCGACCAGGTCCGGGCCGGTGCCGGGCGGAAAGCCGACGATCAGCCGGATCGGCCGGTCCGGCAGGCCCTGGGCGGCCACGGTCGGCCCCCAGGCGGCGAGCGGGGTCAGGGCGACGGCCGCGAGCAGGCGGCGGCGGGCGAGAGCGGTCATGCGCGGGTCTCCTCGGTCTGGACAGGCCGCAGTCTGTGCGCCGTGCCGCCATCCTTCTGTCGTCCGCGAGGTCGACAGGGTCAACCCGCAGCGGCCGGCATGAGGCTCAGTGCGGCGCGTGGCCGAAGCGGGCGAACAGCTCGCTGCGGAAATGCAGACCGAGCCGCTCGAAGGCACGGGCCCGGTAGGTCTTGACGGTCGACAGCGTCAGTCCGAGGTCGGCGGCGATGCCGTCATGGCTCCAGCCGCGCAGCAGCCGCTCGCAGACATCGAGCTCGCGCGGGGTGAGCGCCGCGCAGGCCTGCAGCAGCCGCTGGCGCGGATCGGCGGCCGGTGCCAGGGCGCAGGCGTGGCGCTCCAGCGCGAGATGGCGCTGCACGCTCGAGCGCACCAGCGGCGCCAGCGCGACCAGCGTGTCCTGCTCGGCCGGCGTGAAGCGGCCCTGGTGCTCATGGTGGTAGAGGTTGATCGCCAGCAGCGAGCCGTCGGGCTCGATGCTGGCCACCGACAGCCGCTCGACCACCCGGTGGCGGCGGTAGATCAGCTCGCGGTGTGCCGGGCTCGGGGCCTCGTCGCCGTGCATGCGCAGCACCAGCGGACCCACGGGCGGATGGCCTGGGCGCAGGCGCGCGAAGCTGCGGTCCTGCCGGTACAGGCCCGCATCCCGGTAGGCCTGGAAACAGGCCTGCGTCGCGTCCTCCACGCCCCGGCTGGCCGACAGGTGCAGCTCGGGCGGGCGGTCCTGCGGATGCAATCGGTAGACCGACCAGGAGGCCGCCCGCACCGTCTCGTTCAGGGCGGCCAGCGCGCGGGCGGCGAAGTCCTCGCGGCCGATCGCGTCGATCAGACCGGTCAGGGAAGTCTGGACGTTCGGGGTGGAGAGGTCGGTCAAGCGCTGTCATCCTCAAGGTGGACACAAGGCCGGGGCCGGGCGACCGATGATCGGATCCCCGCCCGGATCCGGAGCCCGATGATGACACCTGCCCCCTTCGCCTGCCCACCCGGCCTGACCCCGATGGCGCACCTGCGCTGCGAGGTCGGCGCGCTCGCCAGCCTGGGCGCCGCACCGGCCGGCGAGCGGCGTTTCGTGCCGCTGGGCGCCGGCGAGGTCAGCGGCCCGGAGCTGTCGGGCACGCTGGTCGAGGGCGGCATCGACTGGCAATGGATGCGCAGCGACGGCGTGCTCGAGATCGCCGCGCATTACGTGATCCGCACCGACGACGGCGCCTTGATCGAGGTGCGCAGCGAGGGCCTGCGCCATGGCCCCGCCGAGGTCATGGCCCGGCTGGCTGCCGGCGAGGCGGTGCCGCGCCAGGACTACTTCTTCCGCACCCTGGTGCGCTTCACCACCGGGGCGCCGGCCTGGGCGCATCTGAACCGGACGATGGCGCTGGCCACCGGCGAGCGCCGTGCCCGCCAGGTGCTGCTGGACCTCTACCGCATCAGCTGAGCGGGCCGGGGCGCTCGGGCCCGCCGACGATGCCGTCGGCGTGCAGCCGCGCGATCTCGTCTTCGCCATAGCCCAGCTCGCGCAGCAGCGCCTGCCCGTGCTCGCCGATCGCGGGGGGCGCGTGGCGCAGCGGCAGGCGCTGGCCGTCGAGTGTCAGCGGCAGCAGCGGCACGCGCGTCTCGACCGGCTGGCCCGCGCCGCTGGCGTCGGCCGGCAGCGTGACCGGCGCCAGGCCGCCGGTGGCGCCCAGGTGCGCGTCGTCGAACAGCTCGTGCGGGCGCACGATCGGCGCGTAGGGCAGGCCGATGCGCTCGAAGCGCGCCGACAGCTCGGCCGCCGCGAAGCCGCCGAAGCGCTCGCGCAGCAGCGGCAGCAGCCACTCGCGGGCGCGCACCCGGTCGTTGTTCGTCGTCAGGCGGGCGTCGTCCTTCAGGTCGCGCCAGCCGAAGGCCTCGCACAGCAGCGCCCATTGCGTGTCGCTGACCGCCGCCAGGAAGATCTGCTCGCCGCCCTGCACCTCGAAGACGTCGTACAGCCCCCAGGCGCTGATGCGCGCGGGCATGGGCGCGGCCGGGCGGCCGGTGACCGCGAACTGCATCATGTGCTGCGCCATCAGCAGCACGTTGTTCTCGAACAGCGCGCTCTGCACCTGGCGGCCGCGGCCGGTGCGCTCGCGCTGGGCCAGCGCTGCCAGCACGCCGATGGCGCCGAACAGCCCGCCCATGATGTCGTTGACCGAGCTGCCCGCGCGCAGCGGCCGCCCCGGCGGGCCGGTCATGTAGGCCAGGCCGCCCATCATCTGCACCACCTCGTCCAGCGCGGTGCGGTGCTCGTAGGGGCCGGGCAGGAAGCCCTTGTGCGAGACCTGGATCAGCCGCGGGTTCAGCCGTTCGAGCACCTCGACGCCCAGGCCGAGCCGCTCCATCGTGCCGCTCTTGAAGTTCTCGCTGAAGACGTCGGCGCCGGCGATCAGCCGCAGCACGATCTCGCGGCCGCGCGGGTCCTTCACGTCCACCGCCAGGCTTTTCTTGTTGCGGTTGAACATGCCGAAGAAGCCCGCGCCCGAGCCCAGCAGCCGGCGGGTGTTGTCGCCGGCCAGCGGCTCGACCTTGATGACCTCGGCGCCGAGGTCGGCCAGCACCATGCCGCAGCTCGGGCCCATCACCATGTGGGTGAACTCGATGACCCGCACGCCGGCCAGCGGCAGCGCGTCGTCGTGACCAGAGGCGGTGGCGGCGCTCATGCGGCCTCCGGGCGGCGGCCGTCGGCGTAGACGAAGCCCAGGGGCAGGCCGGCCTCGGGCGTCATGCCGTGCAGCGGCTCGCCCGGCAGGCCGGCGCGCAGCGCCGCGCGCGCGGCCATCAGCCGCGCCAGGTCGATGCCGGTGTCCAGGCCCATCGCCTCGAGCATGAAGACCAGGTCCTCTGTGACCACATTGCCCGAGGCGCCCGGCGCGTAGGGGCAGCCGCCCAGCCCGCCCTGCGAGCTGTCGAAGGTGCGCACGCCCGCGTCCAGCGCCGCCAGCACATTGGCCAGACCCAGCCCGCGGGTGTTGTGCAGATGCGCCGAGCCCAGGTGCCTGCCGATCGCCGCGTGGACCTGGCGGAAGCACCGGCGCACCTGGGCCGGATCGGCCATGCCCGTGGTGTCGGACAGGCCGACCTCGTCGGCGCCGGCCTCGACCGCAGCGGCAGCCAGCCGCACCACCTCGTCCTCGGCCACCGCGCCCTGCAGCGTGCAGCCGAAGGCGGTCGACATGCCGACCTCCAGCGCCACGCCCGGCGCGACGCGGTCGCGCAGCCGGGCGATGGCGCGCAGCTCGTCGAGCATCTGCGCGCGGCTGCGGCGCACGTTGGCCTGCGAATGCGCCTCGCTGGCCGAGAGCGGCAGCGTCATCTTGTGCACGCCGGCGGCCAGCGCGGCCTCGGCGCCGCGCAGGTTGGGCACCAGCGCCATCACCGTCCAGCCGGGCCGCGTGACCGCATGGCGCACCACCTCGGCCACGTCGGCCATCTGTGGCAGCCGCGACGCCGGCACGAAGGAGCCGACCTCGATCTCGCGCACCCCGGCGGCGTGCAGCGCATCGATCCAGGCGAGCTTGGCGGCGGTCGGCATCACCGCGGCGACGCTCTGCAGGCCGTCGCGCGGACCGACCTCGCTGATCAGCACCGCCGGGGCGGCGAGGGACACAGGGGATGACGGAAGGGACATCAGGAATCCTTCAATTGTTCTGTAGAATGAAACATGCGTTTCAATGAACGATCAGGATCATAGCCGATGCCCCGCAAGTCCACGCATCTGTCCGTCGCCGACGAGGGCGCCGCGCCCGGCGGCACCGCCGCGGTCGATCGCGCGCTCAGCCTGCTGTCGGCCTTCCGGCCGGGCGACCGCGCGCTGGGCGTGACCGAGCTGGCCGAGCGCACCCGGCTGCACAAGAGCACCGCGCTGCGGCTGCTGAACTCGCTGGCGCACGCCGGGCTGCTGGTGCGCGACGAGGCGGGTGGCTGGTCGCCGGGGCCGGAGATCGACCGGCTGGCGCAGGTGCGCGCAGCAGCCTTCCCGCTGGAGGCGGTGGCGCTGCCGCTGATGCGCGAGCTGGTGGTGCGGACGCAGGAGAGCGTCGCGTTGCATGTGCGCCGTGGCGCGCAGCGGCTGTGCCTGCTGCGGGTGGATTCGCCGCATCTGCTGCGTGACCATGTGCGCGCCGGCGACCTGCTGCCGCTGGAGCGTGGCGCCGGCGGCCGGGTGCTGCTGGCTTTTTCCGGCGAGCCGGGCGCGCTGCATGATCAGATCCGCCGGGACGGCCATCTGGTGCGCACCGGCGACCGGGTGGCGGGTCTCACCGGCATCTCGGCGCCGGTGTGGCGCGCCGGCGGCACGGCGGGCGCCGCGCCGGTGCTGGTGGGCTCGCTCACGCTGACGGTGCCCGAGCCGCGCATGCGCCCCGAGCTGGTCGGCGCGCTGCGCGAGGCGGCCGCGCGGTTGAGCGCGGCGCTGGGAGCGGGCTGAATGGCGGTGGCGACTTGTATCAATTTCAATGTAAGCTCAAAGTGAGTTCACTTGGATCTGTTGAATCTGTTGCAGCATGCCCGCCCGCCAGTCCGTTTCTTCCCCCTCTGAATTGCCTCCTTCGTCCGCGGATGGCCTCACGCCCACCGGGGTGGTGAGCACCATCGCCGCGCGCATCGTGGAGAGCCTGTGTGGGCAGGCCTGTGAACCCGGGCATCGACTGATCGAACAGGCCCTGGCCGATGAGCTGGGGGTGTCGCGTTCGCCGGTGCGCAAGGCCCTGCAGTATCTGGAGACACTCGGCGCGGTGGAGTCGGTGCCCAACCGCGGCTTCCGTCTGGTGCAGGTCGGCGATGCGCTGCGCCATCTGGCCTTGCCGACCGACAGCGATTCCGACGAGGCCAACTACCTGCGTGTGGCCGATGATTGCCTGAGCGGTGTGCTGGCCGCCGAGGTGTCGGAGGTGGCGCTGATGGACCGCTACGAGCTCACGCGCATCCAGGTCCAGCGTGTACTCAATCGCATGGGGCGCGAAGGCCTGGCCGAGCGCAAGCCCGGTCGGGGCTGGGTGTTCCGGCCCTTTCTGCGTTCCAGCCGCTCCTACCACGAGTGCTACCGCTTTCGCATGATCATCGAGCCCGCGGCGCTCCTGGAGCCGGGGTTCCGCATCGACGCCACGGCCTTTGCGCGTGCGCGGCGCGAGCAGCTCGCCATGCTCGACGGTGGCATTGCGCGCTGGTCTCGGGCGGAGCTGTTCCGTGTCGGTGCGGAGTTCCATGAAACCGTGGTCGCCTGTGCGGGCAACAGCTTCCTGCTGGAGTCGCTGCGCAACCTCAACCAGCTCCGCAGATTGCTCGAATACCGCAGCAATCTCGACCGGACGCGTCTCTACCGCCAGAGCGAGGAGCATCTGGAGCTGCTGGATCTGATCGAGGCGGGCGAACGCGTGGAGGCCTCGCACCGCATGCGCCAGCATCTGGACGTGGTGCGCGGGATCAAGCTGCAAGACCCTTCGCCCCCCCATCTCCACGACGCTGACGCGTCGTCGGGCAGCAGCGGCATCGAGGTCCACCTGTGATCGCGTCCACGTCGCCTCGCATTGCACTGATCCACGCGACCGCTGCCGCGGTGGAGCCTATCCATCAGGCCTTCGCCGCAGACTGGCCGCAGGCGCGGTGCAGCAATCTGCTGGACGACAGCCTGTCCGCGGACCTGAGTGTCGCGGGCCAGATCACGCCAGCGCTCACGCAGCGTGTCGTGGACTTGGCGCGACATGCGCGCGGTGCGGGGGCGCAGGGCATCTTGTTCACCTGCTCTGCGTTCGGCCCGGCCATCGAGGCGGCCGCGCAGGCGCTGGACGTGCCCGTGCACAAGCCCAACGAGGCCATGTTTCTGGAGGCGCTGGCGCGTGGTGGGCATCTGCTGATGCTGAGCACCTTCGCGCCAGCCGTGGCGTCGATGGTGGCCGAGTTCGAGGCATTGCGTGCTCGACACCGCGCCCATTCGGCCGCAGGACACGCTTGCACCCTGCGCTGCGTGCAGGTCGACGGCGCACTGCCCGCGCTGCTGCGCGGTGATGTGGCCACGCATGACCGTCTCGTGATCGAGGCCGCGCATGCGGCGGGCGCGGCGAATGCCGTGCTGTTGGCTCAGTTCTCGATGGCGCGGGTGGCGTCTGTCCTGACGGAGCGGCTGAAGGTCCCCGTGCTCTCCAGTCCGGCCTGTGCGGTGCGCCGCCTGCAGGACGCGATGGTGCGGGGCGCACGACGATGACATCCTAAGTATTTGTACTTTGTGATTGTTTGGTACAAAAGCTAGAATCCTGAAAGAGGACTTCGGCAGAGTGACTGCCGTTGGGGGCCTCGTCCATCAGGAGACTAGGATGAAGATGCTTGTGTTGCCCGGCGACGGGATCGGTCCTGAAATCGTGGCTGCCGCGGTCGAGGTGTTGCAGGCGGCGAATGCATCGCTCGATCTGGGCTTGAGCCTGGAGTACGACGACGTGGGGTTTGCCAGCCTGGAAAAGCACGGCACCACGCTGAGGGACGAGACGCTGGCCAAGGCCCGGGCCTTCGACGGCATCATCCTGGGCACGCAGTCGCATGCCGACTATCCGGTCCCCGAGAAGGGCGGGCGCAATGTGTCGGCGGGGTTCCGCATCGGGCTGGACCTGTACGCCAATGTGCGGCCGGCGCGCACCCGGCCCTTCATCGAGTCGAACATGAAGCCGGGCAAGAGCATGGATCTGGTCATCATGCGCGAGGCCACCGAAGGCTTCTACCCCGATCGCAACATGACGCGCGGCTGGGCCGAACTGATGCCCAGTCCCGACATGGCCCTGTCGATGCGCAAGATCACCCGCCATTGCAGCGAGCGCATCGCTCGCCGTGCGTTCGAGCTGGCGATGAAGCGGCGCAGGAAAGTCACCGCCATCCACAAGGCCAACAGCTTCCACATGACGGACGGCCTGTTCCTGGAGTGCGTGCGCGATGTGGCCAAGGACTTCCCCGAGGTGGAGCTCAACGACCTGCTGGTCGATGCCAGCACGGCGCACCTGGTGCGTCAGCCTGAGCGCTTCGATGTGCTGGTGGCCACCAATTTCTATGGCGACATCATTTCGGATCTGGCCAGCGAGCTCTCGGGCAGCCTGGGTCTGGCCGGCTCGATGATGGCCAGCGACACCCATTGCTGCGCGCAGGCCCAGCATGGCTCGGCCCCGGACATTGCGGGTCAGGACAAGGCCAATCCGGTCTCGATGATCCTGTCGGTGGCCATGCTGCTGCAGTGGATGGGCGAAAAGCAGGGGCGGCCGGCACTGGAAAAGGCCGCCGCACTGATGACGCAGGCGGTCGATTCGGTGCTCGAGACCCCGGCACACCGCACCGCTGACCTGGGTGGGCAGACCGGCTGCCGCGCTTTTGGCCAGCTCACGGCACAGGCCGTGGTGGCTGCAGCACAGCGGAGCGCCTGAGCATGCTGAAGCTGGGCTGCATTGCCGACGATTTCACCGGGGCCACCGATCTGGCGTCCAACCTGGTGCGCCAGGGCATGCGCGTCGTGCAGACCCTGGGGGTGCCCGCGGCATCGGTCGGCGTCGATGCCGATGCCGTGGTGATCGCGCTGAAGTCCAGGACGATTGCACCGCAGGATGCCGTGGCCCAATCGCTGGCGGCGCTGGCCTGGCTGCGGCAGCAAGGGGCCGGACAGATCTACTTCAAGGTCTGTTCCACCTTCGACTCCACGCCGCAGGGCAACATCGGGCCGGTGGCCGATGCGCTGATGTCCGCCCTGGGCGTCGACTTCGCGCCGGTCTGTCCGGCCTTCCCCGAGAACCTGCGCACCGTCTACAAGGGCTATCTGTACACCGGCGATGTGCTGCTCAGCGAAGGCAGCATGCGTGACCACCCCCTGACGCCGATGCGAGATGCCAATCTGGTGCGGGTGCTGCAGCCGCAGACGACCCGGCGCGTCGGGCTGGTGCCGTTCGACGTGGTCTCGCAAGGGACCGAGGCCATCGACGAGCACCTGCATGCCTTGCGCGAGCGTGGCGTGGGCCTGGCCATCGTGGACGCACTGAGCAACGCCGATCTGTGGGCCATGGGGCGTGCTTTTGCCGATCTGCCGCTGATCGTGGCGGGATCTGGCGTGGCCATCGGCCTGCCGCAGAACCATGGCATGCGGCCGAGTCCGGAGGCCGAGAGGCTGCCTCAGGTTCACGGCCATCGCGCGGTGATCTCCGGCAGCTGTTCCTCGGCCTCCAACGCGCAGGTGGCCGACTTCGTGAGGCGCCATCCGGGTCGCAACTTCCCCATCGACGCGCTGGCGCTGGCCACCGGTGCGTCGGTGGTCGACGACGCGGTGGCCTGGGCGCGTCCCTTGCTGAGCAGCAGCACGCCCGTGCTGATTCACGCCACCACCACGCCCGATGCGGTGCAGCGTGTGCAAGAGCAGCTGGGCGTGGCTCGCGCAGGCCATCTGGTCGAGCAGGCGCTGGCGGCCATCGCCGTTCAGCTGGTGCAGGCGGGCGTGCGGCAACTGGTGGTGGCCGGCGGCGAGACGTCCGGGGCCTGCGTGCAGGCCCTGGGCATCACACGGCTGCAGATCGGCGCCGCCATCGATCCGGGGGTGCCGTGGTGCCACGCGCACTCGCCCGAGGCGGAGTCCGGCGGCGTGCGCGTGGCGCTCAAGTCGGGCAACTTCGGCACGGTCGATTTCTTCGACAAGGCGTTCCGGAGCCCGGCATGAGCACGCACACGCACATCAATACGCAGGCTCACTGGCGCGATGAGATCTGCCGCACCGGTCGCAGCCTGTTCGAGCGCGGCTGGGTGCACGCCACCGCGGGCAACATCAGCGTGCGGCTGGAGGACGGCAGCTTCCTGATCACGCCCACGGATGCCTGTCTGGGCTTTCTCGATCCGGCGCGGCTGGCGCATGTGAGCGTCGACGGCCGCCCGCTCGGCGGCGACCGGGCCAGCAAGACCCTGGCGCTGCACCGGCGCATCTACGGTGCCGATCCCAGCGCGCGCTGTGTGATGCACACCCATTCCACCCACCTGGTGGCGCTGACGCTGCAAGGCGTCTGGACCCTGGAGGCCATCCTGCCGCCGATCACGCCCTACTTCGTGATGAAGGTGGGCCGGGTGCCGCTGGTGCCTTATCACCGTCCGGGTGATCCCCAGGTGGGCGAGATCGTCGCGGACCTGATCACGCGCGCATCTGCCGCTCAGCGCCCCCTGCGCGCGGTGATGCTCGATCGCCTGGGCCCGAATGTCTGGCACGACAGCCCGGTCAGCGCGATGGCCACGCTGGAGGAGCTGGAAGAAACCGCCCGGCTCTGGCTGCTCAGCGCCGGCCGCTGCCAGCCGCTGACCACTGATCAGCTCGACGAGCTGGATGAGGTGTTCGGCAGTCGCTGGTGAGGCCAGGTCGATCGCAGCCGTTTCAGGCCGCCGACCAGCCGTACAGGCGCGCCGGGTTGTCCACGAGCAGGGCCTGCAGCACGGCCTCGTCAGCCAGCCAGGCGCGCAGGGCGGCGAGTTGCGCCGCATCGTCTTCCTGGCGAAAGGGCTCGATGGTGTCGCGTCCCGCTGTGGTGGCGCGGTGAGCGCCTGCCGGGTGCGGCCAGTCGCTGCCCCAGAGCACACGCGCTGGAGCTGCCTCGATCAGCGCACGTGCCAGCGGCGCCACATCGCCATACGGGGCGGCCCGCGCCGAGATCTGGTAGGGGCCCGACAGCTTGACCCACAGGTCCGGTGAGGCCCGCAGCGCGGCGATGACCTGGGCGCGCATCTCCGCCCCGTCCTGTCCCAGGGGCAGCAGGGCATGGTGATCGAGCACCACCGGGCGCTGGAGCGTGCTCAGCTGCGGCAGGCAGGCCAGGAGATGTTCGGGCCGAACATGCAGCTGCAGGTGCAGTTCGGGGTGCGCTGTCATCTGCGCCGCCACCTGCTCAATCTCCTGCTGGGCGTCACGGATCGTGCCGTGACGGTTCACCGCCAGGTTCAGCCGCACGCCGCGCACGCCGGCCTGCACCAGTGCGGTGATCTCGGTCTCGCTGTGCGAGGGGGCCAGCACCGCCACGCCGCGCGCCGCCGCTCCCAGGCGGGCCAGGCCGTCGCACAGACAGCGGTTGTCGCTGCCGTAGACGCTGGGTTGCACGCAGACCACGCGCTGCATCCCGAGGCGCTGCAGATGCGCCCGCAGGTCGGTCACCGTGGCCGGCGCGGGCGTGTAGCGGCGTGTGGGGGAAAACGCGAAGGCCGGGTCCATCAAATGCACATGGGCATCGACGGATCCGGCGGGTGGCCAGACCGTTGTCACGAGACTCATTCCGCCTCGATCCGGCGTGTGCGGACCACATCGGTCCAGCGGGGGACTTCCTGCGCGATGAACTGGTTGAAGGCCTCGCGCGTGCTGCCGACCGGTGTCACACCCAGCTCGGCCAGACGGGCCTTGACATCGTCGGCAGCCAGAGCCTTCACCGCCTCCCGATTGAGCTTGTCGAGGATGGCCTGTGGCGTCTTCGCCGGTGCCGCCAGGCCCACCCAATGGGTCATCTGGTAGCCCGGCAGGCCGGCTTCCGCGAAGGTGGGCACCTGCGGCAGTCTGGGCAGGCGCTGTGCGCCCGTGACGGCCAGCGCCCGCACCTTGCCGGCCTGAAGATGCTGGCCCCCGCTGACGATGCTGTCGAGGAAGAGCGTCACCTCGCCACCGATCAGGGCCATCATGGCCGGGCCGCCTCCCTTGTACGGGATGTGCAGCATGTCGGTCTGCGTGATGGATTCCAGCAGCGCGGTGGCCAGATGCGGCGTGCTCGCCACGCCACCGCTGGCGAACAGCAGCTTGCCGGGTTGCGTGCTGGCGGCCGCCAGCAGCTCCTTCAGCGTGCGGTACGGTGAGCTGGCGGCCACCATCAGCACCATCGGGGACTCGGCCACCTTGGTGATCCCGGTGAGGTCGTGCAGGGGGTCATGGCCCAGCTTCTTGCCGTAGAGCGCTGGCGCGGTGACGAAGGGGGCGCTGGGGAAAAGCAGCGTGTAGCCGTCGGCCGGTGCCTTGGCCACGGCATCCGTGCCGATGGTGCCCCCGGCCCCCGCCTTGTTCTCGACGATGAACTGCTGGCCCAGATTGGCCGACAGCCGCGCCGCCAGCACGCGCGCCATCACATCGTTGGGTCCGCCGGGAGAGAACGGGACCACGATCTTCACCGGCTTGTTGGGGTAGTCCGCCGCCGGGGCCTGGGCGAGTGCGCCTGATGTGCCTATGGCCAGCAGCAGCGAGGCTGCCAGGGCGCGACGTGCCCATGACAGGGGCTTGTGACGATGTGGAGGACGCATGACAGCACTCTTGTGTGGCAGTTTGATTGACGCAAAAATTGTACTTGTTTTGTTTTTGATGCAATCATGGGGTTTCCATGAGTGCTGTGTAGACATCGCTTTCTCTCTGTTTTTTCGTAGGTGTTAACGCGATTGATGGAGATTTCAAAGAAAAAGACACTTGGCATCTTGTAATTTTTTAGTGCAATTCTGTGGTGAAAACGAGATGGGAGGCGACATGCGTGTCGATGTGCTGATCCAGGGCTTTCCCGGTCGATCGCTCTGTCATGGTGGGCTGGGCTGGAGCACCATCACGCTGCTGCGCGACCAGCAGCGCACCGTGCTGATCGATGTCGGTGCCTTCGGTGTGCGGCGAGAGCTGATCAAGCAGCTGCGCGATCACGGGGTCGCCCCGGACGCTGTGACCGATGTGGTGCTCACGCATGCGCACTACGACCACAGCGTCAACTTCACGCTGTTCCCGAATGCCACGCCGTGGATCGGCGACATCGAGCTGGAATGGGCGGCTTCGCAGCCGCCCGGCTTCAATCCCTTGCCCGAGCTGTATGTGCAGGCGCTGGCGAAGGATCCGCGCACCCGCCGCATCCGGGGTGATCAGGAGTTCCTGCCTGGCCTTCGCGCCATTCCTGTTCCGGGACACACGCCGGGTGGCCTGCTCTACCTGCTCGAGTGTCCGCAGCGAACCCTGCTGTTCACGGGCGACAGCGCCAAGAACCGCGCGGAGCTGCTCAGCCGTGATGTGGATGCTTCGCTCGATCCGGTCGCCAGTCGGCAAGGCATCGACACGATCTGGGCGCTCTGGCGCCACCGCCCCGGCACCGTTCTCGTGCCAGGACATGACCTGTGCATGGTGCTCGACGCCCAGGATCAGCCGGTCTATCTGGGTGAGCGCCGCGCCGGGATCGAGGCCTGGTTCAGCCAGAACATCGCATCGGTCACGAACATCGACCTGTGCTGCGAGCCCGATCCACGAGCCCGGCGTCAGGCCTGGTCGTGGACGGATTGATCACGACACGAAGGAGACTTTTGCCATGACGTCCTTGACTCGTCACCATGTCCTGCGTCTGCTGGCCGGTGCGGCCGCAGCCTCTCTGCTGCCGCCGCTGGCTCAGGCGCAGGCCAGCGACTACCCCAGCAAGCCGATCGGCTTGATCGTCTCGTTTGCCGCCGGAGGCAATGCCGACCTGCGTGGCCGGCAACTTGGTCCCCTGGTCGGTGCGGCCTTGGGCAAGACGCTCATCATCGAGAACAAGCCGGGCGCCAGTGGCAACATCGGCCACGATTTTGTCGCCAAGGCGGCAGCGGACGGCTACACCCTGGGCCTGGGTGGGATGGGGCCGCTGTCGGTGAATGCCCACCTGTTCCCGAAGATGACCTTCGACCCGTCCCGTGACTTCACGCCCATCATGCTGATCGAGCGAGCGCCTCTGGTGCTCGTGACGCGTGCGGACAAGCCGTTCAAGACCCTGAAGGATGTCGTGCAGGCGGCCAAGGCGCGGCCCGGTGCGCTCACCGTCGCCAATGCAGGCACGGGCGGTGCCCACCATCTGAGCGGTGAAATGCTGCAGAGTGTGGCGGGCATCGATCTGCTGCCGGTGCCCTACAAGGGCGGCGGCCCGGCGGCGGGTGCGTTGCTGGCCGGTGAGGTGGATCTGCTGTTCGAGCAGACCTACGCCGCGCTGCCTTCGATCCAGGCGGGCAAGACGCGCGCGCTGGCCGTCACCAGCGACAAGCGCCTGCCCAGCCTGCCCGATGTGCCCACCATGGCTGAGCTGGGCTACCCCGATGTCACGATCTACAACTGGGTCGGACTGATCGGTCCGAGGGGCCTGCCCGCACCGATCGTGAAGAAGCTCAACGAGGTCTTCAATGCGGCGCTGGCCAACCCGGAGTTGCGCGAAAAGATCACTGGGCCCGGCAATCTGATCGGTGGAGGCACGCCAGAGCAGTTCGCGGCGCTGATCGCCAGCGACAGCAAGCGCTGGGCCGCGCTCATCAAGGCCAAGGGCATCAAGATGGAGTGAGCGCGGCCGCTGCGCGCCGCTCAGCTGCGGCACTCGAAGCTGCTGGCGTCGTCCAGGCTGCCGGTGCCCTTGTAGCGGGCGACCTTCGGCCAGGCGCACAGCGGGCGGCTGCGGTCGACCGCCCAGGTCGAGGGCACGTCGGCGTTGACGCCGCCGGCGTTGCCGGTGCCGCGCGCCTTGGCGGTCAGGCTGTCGGGCGCCTGGCCCTGCTCGACCCACTTCACCAGCGCCGAGACCGCGTCGAACTGGTCGGTGGCCGGGCCGCCCGAGCAGTGGCCCATGCCGGGCACGCGGAAGAGGCGAGCGAAGTTGCTGGCGTCGCCGTTGTTGGCCGCGGCCAGCGCCTTGTACCAGGTGGTGGTGTCCTCGACCGAGAAGATCGGGTCGCTCACGCCGTGGTAGACCATCATCTTGGCGCCGCGGCTCTTCAGTTTCGACAGATCGGTGGGCGAGGGCGGGGTCATGAAGGCCATCGACGACTCGGTGTAGGTCGCGTTGGTCGCCGCGATCTGCTGCAGCAGCGTGTCGATGTTGGCGTTCAGCGCAAAGGCCACGCCATCGAAGCCGACCGGGCTGTCCGGCGGTGTCTTGAAGGTGAAGGCCACCGCCACCGCGTCGCGCTGCGAGGGCGAGGTGAAGGCCCACGACGGAATGCCGGAGCCCGCATAGCCCGGATCGACCGGGAAGCGCGCGTAGAAGGCCTTGCCGCTGCTGTCGACCGCACCGCTGAAGATGGGGGCGATGGCGACCTTCTGCGCCGCCGTCAGGCAGGTGCCGTCGCGGGTGCTGCCGCTGCAGGTCGGCACGTCGCGATCCCACTGGAAGGCGCTCTGGCAGGCGTCGGTGTCCTGCACCAGGCCGTCGGTGGCGCCGTCGAGCGCGTCGCATTTGGCCAGCACCGCGTCGGCCACCACCTTGCGCTCGGCGGTGGTGATCGCGGTCGACAGGTCGGTCGTCGGGCTGCTGGCGACCATCGCGTAGCGCTGGCCCTTGTAGAGGTTGGCCACCGCCGCCTTGGGCAGGTTGAAGCCGGGCGCGCCGACCAGGTAGCCGTCATAGCTTGCGGGCATGCGCGCGGCGGCCACCATCGCGTGGCGCCCGCCGTTGGAGCAGCCGCCGAAGTAGGCGCGGTCGGCGTTGCGGCCGTAGGCGGTCTGGATGATCGCGTGCGCGATCGGGGTGAGCTTGGCGGCGGCCTGGTAGCCGTAGTTCAGCCGCGCCTGCGGATCGATGCCGAAGGCCGGGTTCTGCGTCGCGGTGTGGCCGGCGTCCGAACTGAGCACCGCGAAGCCCTGCGCCAGCGCGTGCGTCAGCGGCCCGCCGCCCGAGCTGCCCGTGGCGGCCAGCACATTGCCGTCCAGGCCGCCGTTGCCCTGGTGGAAGAAGCGGCCGTTCCAGGCCTTGGGCAGGCGCATCTCGAAGCGGATCGCGTAGGCCTGGCCGTCGACCGCGCTGGTGCGCGACTCGGTCAGCGCCGTCACCTGGCAGTGTTCGGCGATGTCCTGGCCGCCGATCTTCAGGCCGCCGGCGGCGATGGTGTTGACCGCAGTGACTGAAATATTGCTCAGTGAATTAAGCTTTGTTGCCAGACTGGAACAGTCACTCGACAGGGTGCCGGCCTGCGCCGCAGACAGCTGCGGCAGCGCAATCGGCGTGGTGCTGGTGTCGTCCTCATCGCTGCCACAGCCGGTCAGCGCCAGAATAGCCAGCATGACTGGAAGCAGCGTACGCGGGCGGGCGGCGGTCGGTTTCGTCCGGGAGGCCAAGGGGGTATTCATCAGTGTCTCCTCATGTCGTCGGGCCTGAGCATGGAAGGCGTTCCGTCTGCTCATTTGCTTAATTTACTTAAGTTCATGAGGATGAAAGATTCGGGTAAGCCCGCAAGCGGGAGCCGGGTGCGGTTCATGCGACGACAATTCCGGCATGAGCACCGATGCGCCCGACGTTTCCGATCTGCTGTCCGACCTCACCGATGACGCCACGCCGGCCGGGCGCCTGCATGAGGGCGCGCTGTTCACGCTGCTGGGCTACCAGCTCGCGCAGGCGGCGGTGACGACCACCGCGGTGTTCGAGTCGCGCGTGGGCGAGCCGCACGGGCTGCGGCCGGTCGAATACACCATCTTGATGCTGGTGGTGGGCAACACGCAGGTCTCGCCGACGCGGCTGGCGCGGGCGCTGGCGGTCACGCTGCCGAACATCAAGATGTGGCTGGACCGCATGGAGGCGCGCGGCCTGGTGCGGCGCGAGCGCAGCGAGCGCGACCGCCGCATCCAGCATGTCACGCTGACCGAGACCGGCGCGGCGCTGGCGGCGCAGGCCAGCGCGCTGCTGCACGAAGGAGAGGCCGAGGTGCTGGAAGATTTCAGCCCTGGCGAGCGGCTGCTGCTGGTGGAGCTGCTGCACCGCGTCGCGCGGGCACGGGAGGCTCGGCGTCCACGCTGACCGTCATGGAGGCGTCCACGCCACGCCACCAGGCCTCGCCCGGCCGGATCGCGTCCAGCCCGACGCGCTCGCCCATGCGGGGCGTCGTCACCGCCACGCCCTGGGCGGCGGCGGCCTTCAGCACCCGCTCGAAGGGCTGCTGCCAGGGGTGGAAGGCCAGGTCGAAGGTGCCGTTGTGGATCGGCATCAGCCAGCGCCCGCGCAGGTCCCGGTGCGCCTGCACCGTCTGCTCGGGGCGCATGTGGATGGCGCTCCAGCGCGGGTCGTAGGCGCCGGCCTCCAGCATCGTCAGGTCGAAGGGGCCCAGGCGCTCGCCGATGGTGCGAAAGCCGTCGAAGTAGCCTGAATCGGCGCCGAAGAAAAGGCGGCGCTCGCCCGCGCGGATCGCCCAGGCGCACCACAGCCGACGGTTGGCGTCCGTCAGCCCCCGGCCGGAGAAATGCTGCGTCGGCACCGCCGTCCACGCGACGCCGCTCACCGTCGTGCCCTGCCACCAGGCGAGCTGGCGCACTCGGTCCGCCGCGATGCCCCACGCGACCAGCAGGTCGCCCACGCCGGTGGGCGCGATGAAGTGCGCCGTCTTGCTGCGCAGCGCCATGACGCTGGCGTGGTCGAGGTGGTCGTAATGGTCGTGCGAGATCACCACCGCCTCGATCGGCGGCAGCTCCTCGATCGTGATCGGCGGCGCATGGAAGCGCTTCGGCCCGGCCCACTGCACCGGCGAGCAGCGTGGGCTGAAGACCGGATCGGTCAGCCAGAAGCGGCCCTGCAGCTTCAGCAGCACCGTCGAGTGGCCCAGGCGCCAGACGCTGTCGTCGGGCGCGGCCTCCAGATCGGCGCGGCGCAGCGGCTGCACCGGGATCGCACCGCGCGGTACGGTGCTGGCGGGCTTGTTGAAGAAGAAGTCCCACCAGAGGCCGAGCCGGCTGGTGGGCGGCGGGGCCTCGTCGTCGGGGCCTTGCACGGGGGCTGGTGAGGTCATGGGGGCATCGCTCCGGGTGGGAAGGGCCGCGCCGGGCAGCAGCCGGCGCGCAGGCTCACCATGCCTTCTTCAGGATGTCGTCGAGGACGTCGCGGGTGTAGGTCTCGGCCAAGCCGAACCAGCGCGCGTTGCCCTCCAGGTTGTCGAGCAGCGCGGGCAGGTCGGCCGCGGTGATGCCCAGCTGCGACAGCCGGGTGGGCGTGCCGATGCGGTCGAACCAGGCCTCCAGCGCGGCGATGCCTTGCTCGGGCGTGTCCTGGCCGAAGATCTGGCGCGCGAAGCGGGTGAACTGCGCCGGGTTGCGGCCGTGGTACCACTTCATCCAGGCCGGCATCACCACCGACAGGCCCGCGCCGTGCGGCACGTTGAACAGCGCCGACAGCGCGTGCTCGATCATGTGGTTGGGGTAGCTGAAGCCGGCGGTGCCCGCGTAGGTCAGGCCGTTGAGCGCCTGCGTCGAGGCCCAGGCGAACTGCGCGCGCGCGTCCAGGTCGGCGGGGCGCTCCAGCAGCGTCTCGGTGGTCTCGATGACGGTGTGGATCACTGCCTCGACCAGGCGCGACTGGAAGGCCGGCTGCACGGTGGCGGTGAAGTAGCCCTCGATCGAGTGGGCGATGATGTCCGCGGCCGAATAGACCAGGTAGTCGCGGCTGACGGTCTGCATCAGCGCCGGGTTGACGACCGAGACGCGCGGGAACAGGTGCGGCGACTGGATGGCGAACTTCTCCTTCGTCACCTCGTTGGTGACGACCGCGCCGCTGTTCATCTCGCTGCCGGTGGCTGCCAGCGTGAGCACCGCGAAGATCGGCAGTGCCGCCTGCACCGGCGCCTGGCCGAGGAACAGGTCCCAGACCTCGCCGTCGTGCCGCGCGCCGGCGGCGATGGCCTTGGTGCTGTCGAGCACCGAGCCGCCGCCCACCGCCAGCACCGCGCCGACCTGATGCGCCCGCGCCAGCGCCGCGCCCTCGCGCACCTTCGACAGGACGGGGTTGCTGACGATGCCGCCGCATTCGACGAAGGTGATGCCGTGCTCGGCCAGGCTCTGGCGCACGGTGTCGAACAGGCCGTCGCGCTTGATGCGCTCGCTGCCGAAGCACAGCAGCACCGAGCGCACGCCGTGCTCGGCCAGATGCAGGCCGATCTGGCGCTCCTTGTCGGCGCCGAACTCGATGCGGGTGGGGTTGTGGAAGGTGAAGCTGTTCATGTCCGGTCTGGGGTCGTCGTGTGATGGACCGGACTGTAGGTCGCTGATACTTGCTGGAATAGACGGCAATCCTTTGAATGATTTACAACTGATGGTTGTGAAAAAGAGGAGATCTCATGCCGATCAACGAGTTGCGCGCCATCACCACCTTCGTTCGCACCGTCGAGCTGGGCAGCCTGAGCCAGGCCGCTGCGGCGCAGCAGATCACGCCCCAGGCCGCCAGCAAGGCGCTGACGCAGCTGGAGCAGCATCTGGGCGTGCGGCTGTTCCACCGCACCACCCGGCGCATGGCGCTGACCGAGGAGGGGCGGCGTTTTCTCGATTCGGTGCAGCCGGCACTGGCCGGGCTGCAGCAGGCGCTGCAGGGGGTGCGGCAATCGCGGCAGGCGATGGGTGGCCCCTTGCGCATCGTCGGGCCGCGCACGGTGCTGCCCCTGGTGCTGGGGCCGCTGCTCGACGAGTACTGTCGGCTCTATCCCGAAGTGGAGCCGGATGTGCAGCTCGACGACCGCATCGGTCACTGGGTGGATGACCGGGTGGATGTGGGCTTTCGCCTCGGCAATTCACCCGAGGAGGGCGTGATCGCGCGGCGACTCTTCCCGATGCAGCTGCTGGTGTGCGCCGCGCCGACCTATCTGCGCCGCCATGGCGTGCCGCGCAGCCTGGCCGATCTGGCGTCGCACCGCTGCAGCGCCTTTCGGCGCCTCTCCGACGGCGGTGTCGTGCCTTGGCGGGTGCAGGTCGGTGACAGCACGCAGGACCTGCCCGTGCGCCCGGCCTTCTGCACCAACGACGAGGCCTTCGAGCTGCGTGCGGTGCTGGCGGGCGATGTGCTGGCGCAGCTGGCCATGCCGACTGCGGCGCCTCACATCCGGGCCGGTCGCCTGGTGCCGCTGCTGGTCGAGCACCTGTGCGACACCTTCAGCATGCATCTCTACTACGGCAGCCGGGTGGCGCAGCCGGCGCGGGTGCGCTGCTTCATCGACCTGGCCGTGGAGCGGCTGACCGACAGCCCCGCGCTGGTGCTGGACGCCGAGACGCTGATGACCGCACACGAGCGCGGCCTGGCTGCGCTGGCCGGGCGCTGAGCGGCGCTCAGTCCGCCGCCGGCTGCACCTCGATCACCCGGCGCGCGGGGCGCTGCGGCCGCTCGGCGCGGGCGCGCAGCTGGCCGCAGCCGGCGTCCACGTCCTGGCCGGCGGAGCGGCGCAGGCGGGTGAGCACGCCGCGCTGGTTGAGCCAGCGCGCCATCTCGGCGGCGCGCTCCCAGCTCGGGCGGCGGAAGCCGCTGCCTTCCACGCTGTTGAACGGGATCAGGTTCATCATCGCGTACTTGCCCGTCAGCAGCGTGGCGATGCCTTCGAGCTCG
>JBJOPV010000013.1:0-24939 GCA_046050625.1 Pseudomonadota bacterium | reverse complement strand
GCGACCCGGCCACGCTGGCCACCGCCGACCTGGCGGTGCTGGACGCGCCGACCGAGTTCGCGCTGATGAACAAGCTGGCCGAGTACCCCGAGATGCTGGCGCGCGCCGCCGAAGGGCTGGCGCCGCATGACGTCGCCTTCTACCTGCGCGACCTGGCCTCGGCCTACCACAGCTACTACGCCGCGGTGCGCTTCCTCGACGGCTCGGCCGCCGCGATGGCCGCGCGCATGGCGCTGCTGCAGGCGACCGCCCAGGTGCTGCGCAACGCGCTGGCGGTGCTGGGCGTGAGCGCGCCCGAGCGCATGTGAGCCGCCCGACAGCGGCGCGATGACGAGAACGGTGATGGCATCCAAAGCGAAGACTCAGCGCGGCGGCTTCGGCGTCGGCGTGGTGGTGGGGCTGCTGGGCGGTCTGGTGCTGGCGCTGGGGGTGGCGATCTTCGTCACCAAGGCGCCCGTGCCTTTCGTCGACAAGGTGCCAGGGCGCACCGCGGAGCAGGATGCCGCCGAGGCGGAGAAGAACCGCCAGTGGGATCCGAACGCGCCGCTGCACGGCCGCCCGCCCGGTCGCCCCGCCGAGCCGCCGCCGGCCGCACCGCCGGCGCAAGAGCCCGACCCGATCGGCGCCATCGCAGAACGCCAGAGCCGCCCGCCCGAGGCGGCCAGCGTCCCGCCACCGGCGCGCCCGGCCTCGAAGCCGCCCTCACGTGCCGAGGCCAGCGCCTCGGCGCAGGCCCCGACGGGCGGCGAGACGTCGGCGAAGACCGGTGCTGATCCGTTCACCTATTTCGTGCAGGTCGGGGCCTATGGCAGCGCCGACGAGGCCGAGCAGCAGCGCGCGCGACTGGCGATGAACGGACTCAAGGCCCGCATCACCGAGCGCGAGCAGAACGGCCGCGTGATGCACCGTGTCCGTCTGGGCCCGTATGACAGCCGGGAGGATGCGGAGCGCACGCGCGACCAGCTCTCGGCCGGCGGTCAGGGCGATGCCGCACTGGTGCGCGTGCCACGCTGAACCTTCGGGCCCGGATCGGGTCCGACCGGCCTGCACAGAACCATCGAAAGGAACCATCGAATGAAGCGTCGCGAGTTCGTCGCCGGAAGCAGTGCCGCGCTGGCACTGGGCGGTCTGGTCAGCGCACCGGCCTCGGCCCAGGCCGGTTTCCAGGAAGGCCGGCACTACGTGCGGCTGCAGCAGCCGGTGCCGGTCTCCGCCCCCGCGGGCAAGATCGAGGTGCTCGAGTTCTTCTGGTACGGCTGTCCGCACTGCAACGCCTTCGAGCCGACGCTCGAAGCCTGGGTCAAGAAACTGCCGGCCGATGTCGCCTTCCGCCGCGTGCATGTCGCCTTCCGTCCGAGCTTCGAGCCGCTGCAGCGGCTCTACGCCGCGCTGGAAACCATGAACCTGGTCGAGGCGCTGCACCGCAAGGTCTTCTACGCCGTCCACCAGCAGGGCGCACGCCTGGACAAGCCCGAGGCGGTCATCGACTTCGTCGTCGCCAACGGCGTCGATCGCACCAAGTTCACCGAGATGTACAACTCCTTCGGCGTGCAGAGCAGAGTGCGCCAGGGCAAGCAGCTCTCCGAGGCCTACAAGATCGACGGCGTGCCGGCCCTGGGCATCCACGGCCGCTTCTACACCTCGCCGGCGCTGGCCGGCGGCGAAGGCGCCTCCGAGGTCCAGGGCCAGACACGCGCGCTGGCACTGACCGACCAGCTCGTCGCCAGCCTGCGCAAGGGCTGAGGATCGGCGGCCACGCCAGCGGCTGCCCCCGCGCCCGCCCGGTGACACCGGGCGGATCGAAGGCTACAATGCAATTTTCATGCCTTCGATTGCCACTGATGGCTGATGTCGCTGTTCCGTGCTGGTTTTCACACCGCTGCCTGCATACGGCCCCGGCCCTGCTGGTGGCGGCCCTGCTGATGATCGGCAGCTCCGTACCCGCACGGGCCGAGCGGGCGGACAGCACCCAGCCGCTGGCCTTCGATGCCGGGCGCATGGTGCTCGACGGCAAGCGCAAGGTGCGCGTGCTCAGTGGCGGAGTCGAGATCAGCCGCGGCACGCTGCTGCTGAAGGCCGCCCAGGTCGAGCTGAAGGAGACGACACAAGGCGGACAGTTCGCGGTCGCCACCGCCGCTGACGGCCAGTTCGTCACCTTCCGCCAGAAGCGCGAGGGCGTCGACGAGACGGTCGAGGGCCAATCGCGCCGCATCGAATACGACAGCGTCAGCGAGACGGTGCGCTTCATCGGCCAGGCCCAGGTGCGGGTGCTGCGCGCCGGCGCACCGGCCGACCAGGTCAGCGGCCAGACCATCGTCTACGACCACGGCCGCGATGTCTTCGAGGTGCAGGGCGGCCTGCCGGCCAGCGCACAGACCCCGACGCCCGGCGCCGCCAGCGGCCGGGTGCGCGGCGTGCTGACGCCCCGGCCGGCCGGCGTGGCCTCGCGCCCGGCTGGCGCCGACGCGGCGGCGGAGGGCGCACGTTGAGCCGCCAGCGCCTCGAGGCCGAAGGCCTGCAGAAGCGCTACGGCGCACGCCTGGTCGTCAAGGACGTGCACCTGGCGGTGCACAGCGGCGAGGTCGTCGGCCTGCTCGGCCCCAACGGCGCCGGCAAGACCACCAGCTTCTACATGCTCGTCGGCCTGGTGCGCGCCGATGCCGGCCAGATCCGCATCGACGGCGAGCGGGTCGAGCAGCTGCCCATTCACCAGCGCGCCCGCCTCGGTCTGTCCTACCTGCCGCAGGAGGCCTCGATCTTCCGCCGCCTGACGGTCGAGGAGAACATCCGCGCGGTGCTGGAGCTGCAGCAGGACGCCGACGGCCGGCCGCTGGGCCGCCGCGCCATCGACGAGCAGCTCGGCGCGCTGCTGGCCGATCTCTCGATCGAGCGGCTGCGCGACAGCCCGGCGCCGGCGCTGTCCGGCGGCGAGCGTCGGCGCGTCGAGATCGCGCGCGCGCTGGCCACGCAGCCGCGCTTCATCCTGCTCGACGAGCCGTTTGCCGGGGTCGATCCGATCGCGGTGCTCGAGATCCAGCGCATCATCGGCTTCCTGAAGGCGCGGCAGATCGGCGTGCTGATCACCGACCACAACGTGCGCGAGACGCTGGGCATCTGCGACCGCGCCTACATCATCAGCGAGGGCCGCGTGCTGGCCGAAGGGGAGCCGGCGGCCATCGTCGAGAACCCGCAGGTCCGCAAGGTCTACCTCGGCGAACACTTCCGGATGTGACCGCCCCATGAAACCTTCCCTCCAGGTCCGCCTGTCGCAGCATCTGGCGCTCACGCCGCAGCTCCAGCAGTCGATCCGGCTGCTGCAGCTCTCGACGCTGGAGCTGCATCAGGAAGTCGAGCAGATGCTCGAGCAGAACCCCTTCCTCGAGGCCGACGAGGACAGCGGCAGCGGCCCGGAGGCGGTCACCGTCGAGAGCGCTCCTCCCGCCGCTGGCGAGCGCGAGGACTGGAGCGCCCCCGGCGCGGACGCCGCAAGCGAGGCACCGGCCGATGCGGGCACGAGCAGCGAAGGCGAGAGTGCCGGCGTCGACCAGCTCGACTTCGACGGCGGCGACGCCGGCAACGACTGGGACAGCGGCAGCGACGACTACCAGAGCCTGTCGGACGTGGGCGGCACCCGCAATGGCGCCCCCGACGACGAGGACAGCGACTGGAGCGAGCGCTCCAGCGTCGCCGAAAGCCTGCCCGATCACCTGCGTGGCCAGCTGCGCGGCATGCGCCTGGCGCCCGAGGACCAGCTGCTGGTCGAGGCGCTGATCGATTCGCTGACCGAGGACGGCTATCTGGCCGACCCGCTCGAGGAGATCGCCGAGCGCCTGGCCGTCGGCCTGGAGCTGGGCGAGGCGCTCGGCCGCGATGTGGCTCCCGGCGAGGTCACCGCGGTCGACATCGACCAGGCCGAACTGCCAGAAGCCCCGACGCCGGAGGAGGCGCAGGCCGCCGCCGAGCTGCGCGAGGAGCTGCTGGGGCGGCTGCGCTGCGCGCTGGGCTGGCTGCAGAATCTGGAGCCCTGCGGCGTGGGCGCGCGCGACCTGGGCGAATGCCTGGTGCTGCAGCTGCGCGAGCACGACGCCACCGAGGCGCGCCGGGTCGCCATCCTGATCTGCCAGGGCCATCTGGAGCTGCTGGCGCGGCGCGACATGAAGAAGCTGGTGGCCGCCACCGGCGCCGACGAGGACGACATCCGCGACGCGCAGTCGCTGATCGTCTCGCTCGAACCCAAGCCGGGCCGGCGCTTCGCGCGCGCCGAGGCCAACATCGTCGTGCCCGACGTCATCGTGCAGAAGGCCGGCCGCGGCTGGCGCGTGGTGCTCAATCCGGACGTGATGCCCAAGCTGCGCATCAACGACATGTACGCACAGGCGCTGCGCCAGCACCGCGGCCAGCGCGGCGCCGACGACGCCGGCAGCGGCGCGACGCTGTCGGCGCGGCTCCAGGAGGCGCGCTGGTTCGTCAAGAACATCCTGCAGCGCTTCGACACCATCCAGCGCGTCTCGCAGGCCATCGTCGAGCGCCAGAAGGGCTTCTTCACCCACGGCGAGATCGCGATGAAGCCGCTGGTGCTGCGCGAGATCGCCGACGAGCTGGGCCTGCACGAGTCCACCATCTCGCGCGTGACCACCGCCAAGTACATGAACACACCCTTCGGCACCTTCGAGCTGAAGTACTTCTTCGGCTCGTCGCTGAACACCGAGGCGGGCGGCAACGCGTCCAGCACGGCGGTGCGGGCGCTGATCAAGCAGTTCGTCGCCGCGGAGGACACGAAGAAGCCGCTGTCCGACAGCCAGCTCAGCACCATGCTGGAAGAGCAAGGCATCCAGGTGGCGCGCCGCACGGTGGCCAAGTACCGCGAGGCGCTGAAGATCGCGCCGGCCAACCTGCGCAAGGCGATCTGAGCGAAGCGGCCCGCGTCGGGCACGGCCCGACACAGGAGGGCTGCGCCGCACCATCGAAGTGCATTGCAGCCACCCCCGGCCGCGGCAACCCGGAATGAATCCGGGATGACCCCGACTGGCGCTGGTGCGGGCGCCCACCGCCGGGGCGGTTTTTCCGGATTTCCGCCGGCACGCCACATGCAAAGGCCATCGGGCACTCAGGAGTCCCCGATGAACACCGACGATCCCGCCGCCGAACGCCACCAGATCGCCAGCCGCATTCACGATCTGCTCAGGCGCGAGACCGGTCAGGAGATCGACACCGCGCTGATGCTCGGCCCGCCGGAATACGCCCGCGCGGTGCTGAGCCTGTGCCGCGCTTGCGGCCACACCGAGCTCGCGCTGCTGGCCGACCAGTTCGCGGCCCTGCTGCGCCCGCCGCTCAGGGCGGCGGCACCGGATCGCGCCCTGCGTCGCTGAACGCCGGGCTCGGGCGTGCCGGAAGAGACCGACACGCCGCTCGCGCGCTGGAGCCGACCGTCAGGCCGGCGTGCCGACCAGCACCGAGAGCGCCGTCATGAAGCGCTCCAGACGCGTGCCGCCGAGGAAGGCCTCGGCCTGGGCGCCGTCGATCAGCCCGACAAAGTGCTCGCGCGAGGCCTCGTCGTCGTGGGCCCGGACCAGACGCGCCTCCAGCGTGTCGCTGGCCACCAGATGGCAGACCGGCACCTGGCGGACCCGGTCGGCGCGGTGCACGCGGCTGAAACGCTGCGCCAGCAGCGCCGGGTTCCAGGGCCGGTCCAGATGCAGGATCGCGGTGGCGGCATGGCGCAGGCCGAGCTGGCCGCCAGGGCTGTCGTCGCAGCACAGCAGCACCCGCTGCTGCGGATCCTGCTGGAAGGCGCTGACCAGCGCACGGCGCGCCTCGCCGCCGACATCGACCGGCAGGGCCAGATGCGCGATGCCGCGCTCGGACAGCGTCGCCGACAGCGCCTCCAGGCTGTCGCTCCACTGGCTGAAGACCACCACGCGCATGTCCGGCTCGGCCAGCAGCGCCTCGAGGCCCTCGATCGTGGTGCCGATCTTGCCGGCATTGCAGCCCAGGCGCAGCGCGTGCAGCGTCGACAGCAGGCGGCGCTGGTCGGCATCCGACAGATAGCGGCTGCGCTGCCAGCGCTGCACCGCACGGACGATCTGCGCCAGGCGGGCGTCATGCAGCGGCCGCTCGGCGGCATCCAGCTCGACCGGGCAGACCGCCTCGACCGTCTCGGGCAGCTGGCGCAGCACCAGGGTCTTGGTGCGGCGCAGCAGCCACGGCCCGAGCGCCTCGAGGCGCTCGGCCACCGGCGCCTCGGCCAGAGCCTCGAGCCGGCCGATCGCGCCCAGGCGCGGCGCATCGACCCATTCCAGCATCGCGCGCAGCGCACGCGGGCGCACCTCGACTGGCGTGCGGGCGAGCACCAGCGCGAACGGGCCGTCCAGGGTCGCGACCGCCGCCGCGAAGGCAGTGTCCAGCCAGGGGCTGAGATTGGCGTCGTCGCTCTCGTCGACGACCACGCTGTCGGGCGCGAAGGCCTGGAGCGCAGCCAGCGTGTCGGCCTGGACCGCGAGCGCGGCATCCGCCAGCAGCAGCAGCGGCGCCTGCGGCGAGACCTCGGCCTGCGCCGCCGCGGCGATGTCCGTCACCGAGCCCGCCTGCAGCGCGGTCAGGCCGGTCAGGGCCTGCCACTGCTCGGCCCAGTGCGCCAGGCGCTCGGCCGGGGCCAGCACCAGCGCACGCTCAGCGCCGAACTGGGCCGCCAGCAGACGCAGCGCGGCCACCGCCTGCACCGTGCGACCCAGGCCGGCGTCATCGGCCAGCACGCTGCGGCCCGCGCAGGCGGCGTAGAGCGCGCCCTCACCTTGGTAAGTGCGCAACGGCAGCGTGACCAGCGCGGTCAGCAGCGGGCTGGCGGGCCCCTCCGGCATGCGGGTCTCGAGCAGATGGACGCGCTCGCGCATGTCGCGCGCCGGCGCCAGCCACAGCCAGACCGACTCGTCGACGCGCAGCGCATGGCGGCGTTCGCGGGCGATGCGCACCATCTCCAGCAGCGCCAGGTCATTGACCAGCGGAGCCGCCGCCGTGGGCCGATCGAGCTGAGCGGCCAGCGCCAGCAGCTCGGCCGGGCAGTCGCGGCCCGGAGTCCAGGCCAGACGACGCACCGGGCCCAGTTCCTCGAGCGCGACCTGGCTGAAAGGTGGCGCCAGCAGCTGGGGTTCCGGCTCAGGTTCGGGCTCAGGCTGAGGTTCGGGCAGAGGCTCCGGCTCGGGCTCCGGCTCGGGCTGCGGCGTCGGGTCGACGATGTTATCCACAGCTTGTCCACAGGCGTTGTCCACGACCTGCGGCAGCGCATCCCCCTCAGCGACCTCGGCCACCGGTTCGGCAGCCGGCGCGGCGAGGGGTTCAGCAGCAGGCTCGACGGCCACATCCACCACGGCCTCGGGTGCGGCGCGGCGACGCGGGGCGCGCTTGCGGGGCGTCTTCGCGGCCGGCGCCGGTGCGGCCTCGACCTCTGCCGTCTCCTCGACGGGCGCGGGGATCCGCTCGGGCACCGGCTCCGCGGCCGGCTCGGTGGCCACGGCCGGCGTCGCCTCCGTCTGGGCTGCGGTCTTGCGAGGACGGGGCGCAGCGCGCTTGCGGGCGGGCTTGGCCGGTGCCGGCTCCGGTGCGGACGGCTCCGGTGCGGACGGCTCGGCTTCCGCGACCGGCTCGACCACGGCCGGCTCGGCAGCAACCGCCGGCTCGGACGAGGTCTTGCGACGCGGCGCGGCGCGCTTGCGTGCCGGCTTGGCCGGAGCCGCGGCGCTCGGCTCGGCAGCGACGGTCACCGGTTCGGCCGTCGGCACCGGCAAGGCCGGTGCGTCGTCGACCGGAACCGCCGAAGTGGCCGGGTGGGAGGTAGCGCGCGCAGTGCGGGCACGGGGGGAGGAGGTCTTGCGGGATGAGGTAGACGCCATGGTGGCTGGGCCGGCTGAGCCGGCCGATCGGTGTACGAAGTCTTTTGCGTTGGGCGGCACTGTAGCCGGTATGGCGACACAACTCCCGCTCCTGTTCCGCAATCAGGCGACAAGCCCTCTCGTGAACGCGAATGAGTGCGGGTTTTCCAGGGGCATGCCGCCCCCTCCGGAACCCCTCTAGCATTCACGCATGGAACTCGATCTTCTCCTGGCGACCGGTGCGCTGGCGGTGGCGCTGTGGCTGCGCCCGTGGCGGCTGGTGGGCCCCTGCGGGCCGCCGTGGGTCTGGCTGGCGTGGTGTGCGCTGATGCCGCTGCTGTGGGGCACCGACCGCTATGTCGGCATGTCGGTGGTGCAGCCGCTGTCGGGCGCGGTGATGCTGCTGATGATGACCGGCTGGCCACTGGCGATGCTCGCGCTGGTGCCAGTGGCGCTGCTGACCTGGGCGATGGCCGGACTGGATGCGGCCGAGGCCCTGCACCGCCTGGTCTGGCTCGGCCAGATGCCGGCCACGATCGCCCTGCTGCTGGGCGGGGCGGTGCGACGCTGGCTGCCGAACCAGCTCTTCGTCTACATCCTCGGCCGGGGCTTCGTCGCCACCGCGCTGAGCTGCGTGCTCTCGGGTGCGCTGTCGATGGTGCTGCATGGCGCGACACCCGGCCTGGACCCGGACGAGCAGATGATCGGCCGCTGGCTGGCCGCCTGGGCCGACGCCTTCCTGGTCGGCATGCTGGTGGCGATCTTCGTCGCCTTCCGACCCCACTGGCTGGCCACCTATTCCGACCGGCTCTACCTGCAACCGCCGCCCGACGAGCCCCCCGCCCGCTGAGGCGGGCCAGAAAAACGAGGGGTTTTCCCGAATCGTGCCGGCGTGGCCCGCCTAAGATGCGCCGCAGATGAAAGACACCGCATCGCCCCCCTTGTCCCCCTCTTCCTCCCAGGTGTGGCGCCGGCTGCTGCAAGGCCTGGGCGCGCTGCTGCTGGCGGGACTCGTCGCCGCCCTGGCGACGCTGGCGCTGGCCTTCCATGCGCAGCCGCTGGTGCGGCGCGAGGCCACGTCGATGTCGGCCGAGGATCTGCTGCGGGTCAAGCTGCTGCTGCGCGCGGCCGATCCGCGCCACCCCTCGCCACAGGCCGGCGCCGGTCCGGGCAACCCGGCCCTGCGGGTGCTGCGCGCCGACAGCCGCGACATCGACCTGCTGCTCAACGACGCGACGCAGCGGCTGCTGCGCCTGCCCAGCCGGCTGGTGCCCGGTGCCGGCAGCGCGCGGCTGCAGGCCAGTCTGGAGGTGCCGGCCAGCCCCGTCGGCCGCTGGCTCAACATCGAGGCCGAACTGCGCGAGACCGCCGGCCTGCCCGTGCTGGAGCGGTTGCGCCTGGGCAGCGTGCCGGTGCCCCCGGCACTGGCGGAGTGGCTGCTGCGCCATGAACTGGCCCGCCGCGGCCTGACCGAGCAGGCCGAACTGCTGCTCGACATGGTGCGTCGCGTCAGCCTGCAGCCCCAGGAGGTCGAGATCGCCTATGTGTGGCGCCAAGACACGCCCGACCGCCTGCGCGCCTCGCTGGTGCCGCAGGCGCTGCAGCAGCGGCTGCAGGCGCATGTGCGCGAGCTGACGCGGCTGGCCCGCCAGGCGCCGGAGCCGGCGCCGCTGGCGACGCTGCTGCAGCCGATGCTGGGCTTCGCCGCCGGCCGCTGCGGCCTGGACTGCCCGCCGCAGGATCTGGCCGCCGAGCACCGCGCCGCGCTGGTGGTGCTGGCGCTGCATGCGGCCGGCCAGCCGCTGTCGCGCATCGTGCCGCAGGCGCGCGACTGGCCACGGCCGCCGGCGCGCACCGTCACGCTGCTGGGCCGGCCGGACTTCGCGATGCATTTCCTGGTCTCGGCGGTGCTGGCGGCCGAAGGTGGCGGGCGTCTGGCCGACGCGATCGGCATCTACAAGGAAGTGGTCGACTCGCGCGACGGCAGCGGCTTCAGCTTCAACGACATCGCCGCCGACCGTGCCGGCACCCGCTTCGGCCAGATCGCGGTGCAGGACCCCGGTCGGCTGCGTGCCGCGGCGCTGCAGGACCGGGGCGCCACGCTGAAGGAGGCCGACTTCATGCCGGCGGTCGACGGCCTGCCCGAGTTCATGCCCCAGGCCGAGTTCCAGGCCCGCTACGGCGGTGTCGGCGCCGCGCCCTACCGCCGCATGATGGCCGAGATCGAGCAGCGGGTGATGTCGCGCCCGCTGCTGCGCTGAACCCTGGATGGAAATTTCATCATGCGTTGTCCACAGCCCCGCCCCCACCTGCCCCGCGAGACGCTGGTCGAGGTGGTCCGCCACACGCCGCTGGTCTCGATCGACCTGATCTGCCGCGATCCGCAGGGCCGGGTGCTGCTGGGCTGGCGCAGCAACCGCCCGGCGCAGGCGAGCTGGTTCGTGCCGGGCGGGCGCATCCTGAAGGACGAGCGCATCGAGCAGGCGATCGAGCGCATCGCCGCCGCCGAGCTGGGCCTGCCGGCGGCGCTGGCCGCACAGGCCCGCCCGCTCGGCGTCTACCAGCACCTCTACCTCGACAACTTTGCCGGCCTTGAGGGCGTGACGACCCACTATGTCGTGCTCGGCTGGACGCTGGACCTGCCCGCCGGCGAGCTGCAGGCCGCCGATGCCCAGCACCGCGAGCTGCGCTGGTTCACGCCCGCCGCGCTGCGGGCCGATGCCGCGGTGCATCCGAACACCCGGGCCTATTTCGATGACTCGATCACCTCACCGCGCACCGCGGCCTCGGCCCCCGGGCTCGGGGGCTGAGCCGGTGCTGAAGGCACGATGAACAGGCTGTCGTTTTTTTAACATCTGCTTAATCCAGGTCACAGGAACGACAGAGTCCGTGCCTAAGATGCCACTGAATCCTCACGTCGGGCGTGGGCAGCGCGGGCCGATCCGGTGAGCCTCCGGTCATCATGGATGCCAGGGACCTGATGCGCGGCAGTGTGTCGCAGACCCGGAATCGCCAGATCGGCACCGGCCCGCCCCGGCGTGAGGAGGCCTCTCCCGGCCGACCCCAGCTCGGCCTCGCTGGGGTGCTGTGGCTGTGCTGCAGCCTGCCATGTGCAGCCCAGGCCCCGCTGCCGTCTGTCTGCCCGAACCCCGTTCCAGCGCATCCGCCCGCCGCTGCGCAGGTGTGGCGCATCAGCGACTTCGGCGCCATCCCCGACGACGATCTGGCCGATGACGAGGCGCTGCGTCGCGCGCAGGCCACGTTGCGTCCAGGCGACTGGCTGGTGTTTCCGCCCGGTCGCTACCTGCAGGCGCACAGCTGGGTGATCGACCGCCCTGGCCTGACGCTGTGGGGCCCGGGCGCGACGCTGCAGGCGCTCGATCCGGCCGACCATGCGCTGCGGCTGCAGGCCGACGGCGTGCGGCTGGCCGGGCTGACGCTGCGCGCGCGCACCGACCGACGCCGCGACACCCCAGCGCAGTCGCGGCTGGTGCTGCAGGGCGCCGGCCAGGTGGTGCAGCAGGTGCGCATCGAGGGCGCCGGTGCGGCCGGCATCCTGGTGCTCGGCGCGCACGGCTTCCTGCTGGTGGACAACCAGATCCGCGCCACGCTGGCCGACGGCATTCATGTCAGCGGCGGCAGCCGGCAGGGCCGCATCGAGAACAACCAGGTGAACGATGCCGGCGACGACCTGATCGCGGTGGTGTCCTACGAGCGCGATCCCACGCCGGTGCAGGACATCCTGGTGCGCGGCAACCAGGTCGCGGGCGGGCGCTGGGGGCGCGGGCTGGCGGTGGTCGGCGGCGAGCGCATCACGCTGGCGGACAACCGCATCAGCGACGTGCTGCGCGCCGCCGGCATCCTGGTGGCGCAGGAAGGTCCGTGGCAGACCCGGGGCGTCGATCAGGTGCGCATCGAGCGCAACCGGCTCTCGCGCATCGGCCGGCCTCAGGATGCGGCGCGGGCCGCCGGTGCGCCGACCGGCCATGCGGCGATCGAGGTGCATCGCCACGAGACGCCGCCCGGCGCGGCCGGCATCGGCCGGCTGCACCTCGAGGACAACCGGGTCGAGGACAGCGGCGTGCCGGCGCTGCGGCTGCGCGACGGCCGCCTCGATGCCGACGCCAGCGGCGCGCGGCTTGACTGCCCGGCCCTCAGTACGCGTTGAGCACCACGCCGGCAATGTCGGCGCGGGTGCGGCGCAGCCGCTCGACCAGCAGATTCATCGCCCGGGCATCGGTGCGGCCGCTGCGCCCGACCAGCACCGCCTGGCCGCAGGTCGCGGCGATGACACGCGCGTCGGCACTGTCACGCGCCGGCGGGGTGTCGACGATGACGCGGTCGAACTCGCGCTGCAGCTCGCGCAGCAGCACCGCGAACAGCGGCTGCTGCAGCAGCTCGAGCGGATTGGGCGGCGGCGCGCCCACCTGCATGACGAACAGCCCCGGCAGCTCGGCCGAACGGTCGAAGGGCCGGGCGGGACGGCGGCCGTTGAGCAGGTCCGCCAGGCTGGCGCGCTCCTTCAGGCCGAAGACGCGGTGCAGCGCCGGTGCGCGCAGATTGCCGTCGACCAGCACGGTGCGCTCGCCGAGCTGGCTGAAGGTGATGGCCAGATTGGCCGCGACATGGGTGCGACCGTCGCCCCGGTCCGGGCTGAGCACCGCCAGCGGCACCCGCGGACCGGCCAGGATGCGGCTGCGCAGCTCGCGAAAGGCCTCGGCCTGGGCACCGTGCGGATCGGTGGCCACCACCAGCCCGCCGGCGCCGAAGCGGCTCAGGTCCAGCGCGCACGGATAGTTGAACTGCATCGACAGCGCCCGCAGCACATCGGCCTGGCTGGCCAGATCGAGCGCGACCGCCGCCTCGCCGAAGCGCAGACCCATGCGTCGCTGCACCACCAGGATGTGGGCGATGTCGCCATCGGACAGCGGCCGCAGCGTGCGCAGCAGCTCGCCGATCGGCCGGGCCGGATGCGCCGACACCGCCGCCGTGGTCGGTGCGGGCTGCGGCGGCAGCGCCATCGGATCGGGCCGCGGCTGCCAGGCGGCCAGCACCGCCGGCACGATGTCGGGCTCGGCAGCGGCGCAGGAGACCGCAGAGGGTGCAACAGGCTCAGCGACAGGGGGCACGGGCATCGGCAAGGCAGCAGCAGTCGGGATCGGAGGCGGGGGCGACGCAAGACAGGCGGGCACGGACTCGGGCTCGCCGTGAAAGGCGGCCCAGGCGCGCTCGACCTCGGCGGCGAAGCGCTCGCGGAAGCGCTCCGGCGCGAAGTCCTCGGCATGGCGGCGGCAGGTCTCGGGCGCCATCGGCGCGGGCAGCGCCTCGAAGGCCTCGACCGCGGCGATCAGCGCCTCGGGCGTCTGCGCGTCGAAGAACACGCCGGTGCGCTGCGCCGGGTCACCGCGGCCGCGCACCGTCTCCAGCGAGCCGCCGCGGCCGTAGGCGATCACCGGCGTGCCGCAGGCCTGGGCCTCGACCGGGGTGATGCCGAAGTCCTCCTCGGCGGCGAAGACGAAGGCGCGGGCGCGCTGCATGTGGTCGACCAGCGTGGCGTCGTCCTGGAAGCCCAGCACCGTCACGTTCGGACCGGCGGCGGCGCGCACCTTGTCCATGTCGGGGCCGTCGCCGATGACCACCAGCCGGCGCTGCGGCATGCGCGCGAAGGCCTCGACGATCATCGGCATGCGCTTGTACGGCACCATGCGCGAGGCGGTCAGGTAGAAGTCCTCCTTGTCGGCGCGCAGCGCGAAGCGCGCCACGTCCACCGGCGGATGCACCACGCCGGCCTCGCGCCGGTAGACCTTGCGCACCCGCCGGCCGATGAAGGCCGAGTTGGCGACGAAGCGGTCGACGCCGGCGGCGGTGCGGCTGTCCCACAGCCGCATGTAGTGCAGCATCGCGCGGGCGAAGGCGCCCTTCAGGCCGCTGTCCATGCCGGACTCGCGCAGGTACTGGTGCTGCATGTCCCAGGCGTAGCGGATCGGCGAATGGATGTAGCAGACATGGAGCTGGTCCGGCCCGGTCAGCACGCCCTTGGCCACCGCGTGGCTCGACGAGACGATCAGGTCGTAGCCCGACAGGTCGTGCTGCTCGACCGCCAGCGGCATCAGCGGCAGGTAGTGGCGAAAGCGCTTGCGCGCGCCCGGCAGGCGCTGGATGAAGGTGGTGCGCGCGACCCGGCCGCCCAGGAAGCCGCGCTCGCCGGGGCCGAGAAAGTCGACCACCGCATACAGGTCGGCCTGCGGGTAGATCTGCAGCAGCTGCTCGACCACCTTCTCGCTGCCGGCATGGTTGACCAGCCACTCGTGGACGATGGCGACGCGCTCGGGGCGGGACGGGGAGAACATCGGGAATCCCTCAGACGAAATGCAGGTCCATCAGGTCGGCGAACTCGCGCGCGGCCCGCTCCCAGGTGAAGCCGGCGGCACGCTGGCGGCCGGCCTGGCGCAGCTCGGCGGCCAGCGCGTCGGAGTCCAGCACCCGGCGCAGCTGCGCCGCCAGCGTGGCCGGATCGTCCGGGTCGCAGTAGAGCGCGGCGTCGCCGCAGACCTCGGGCAGCGAGGCGCGGTCGGAGGCGATCACCGGGCAGCCGCAGCACATCGCCTCCAGCGGCGGCAGGCCGAAGCCCTCGTAGAACGAGGGGAAGACGAAGCAGGCCGCACCCTCGTAGAGCGCGCGCAGCTGCTGGTCGCTGACATAGCCGGTGCGCTGCAGCCGGCGGTCGTCCAGGTCCAGGCCGCCGGCCTGCGCGAAGATGCGCGCGTTGCCGCCGCCGGCGGCCACCAGCACGATGCCGGGATCGTCCAGCAGCGCCATCGCCTTCAGCACCGCAGCGAAGTTCTTGTTGTGCGACAGGCTGCCGACCGCCAGCACATAGCGCCGGCCCTGCAGGTCCAGGCGCTCGAACACGGTCGGATCGGCGGGCAGGCGCACGATGTGCTCGCCGCCCTCGGGCAGCACCTCGATGTCGAGAAAGGGCCGGCCGAAATGGCGCACCAGCTCGCCGGCGCTGAAGCGAGACACCGTGGTCACCACCCGCGCGCGGTGCATCACCGAGTCCAGCATGACCCGGTACCAGTGGCGGAAGGCCAAGCCGTAGTTGCGCGGATTGGCCACCGCCGCCGCGTCGTGGATCACCACCATCTGGCGCTGGTGGCGCAGTGGGGCGGTGTTGCACAGATTGACCAGCGGCTCGTCGCCGGCCAGCGCCGGCAGCTCGGTCTGCTCCCAGCGGTGGCCCTGGTGGCGGCCGGCGCGCGTCAGCGCCAGGCCCGGCGGCAGCGGCGTGACCAGCGGGGCAGCCTGCGGCACGATCGCACGCGCCTGCGGCAGCAGGCCCAGCCGGGCGCCCGCCCCCAGCAGCTCGATGGCGAAGCGGTCCACGCCGGTGGCCGGACGGGTCAGGAAACGGGCGTTGATCAGCATGTCGGTGTTTCCCGGCCGCTCAGGCGACGGTGATGACGGGCCAGCCGAGCCGCCAGGGCGCGCGGCAGCAGCAGCACGCCAGCCATCCAGCCCAGCATCAGCAGACGCTCGCCCAGACGCAGATCGGGCCAGCGCAGCACCGCCTGCAGCGCGTGGCCGACCGTGCGCGCACGCGGCAGCGCCGGATCGGCCGGCCCCAGGCGCAGGCCCATGAGCAGCGTGCGCGCCTCCCAGGGCGCCAGCCCCAGCTCGCGCCGGCGCGGGATCGCCAGCTGGTCCAGCGCCGCAGCCAGCGCCTGCTTGCCCTGCAGGACGCGGCGGCAGGCCTCCCGCAGCGCGCCGTGGCGGGCCGAAGGCAGCCAGTCGCCCGGTCCGGCGCTGCGGTAGGCCCCCAGCGCCTGGGGCAGCGAGCGCACCGCGCCACAGGCCGGCGCCAGCAGGATCGGCACGGTGTCGGCGCCGGCCGGCCAAGGCCGCTCGTCCAGCGGCAGCACCCGCGCCAGGAAGTCGCGGTGGAAGACATTGCCCGAACACGGCGGCGAGCCATAGGCGCCGAACTCGCGCAGCAGCGCCAGCGCCTGTGCACCCTCGTGCAGCCGGCGCGGCAGCTGGCGGCCCAGCGGCCGGTCATCCGCGTCGACCAGATCGAGGCGGAACTGCAGCTTGCTCACGCCCGGCGCCCAGGCGGCCAGCACCTGCGCGGCCGCCTGCGGATAGAGCCAGTCCTCCGACTCCAGGAACAGCAGCAGCTCGCCGCGGGCAGCGGCGAAGCCGGCGTTGATGGCCGCGGCCTGGCCCGCGCCATCGAGCGCGATGCAGCGCAGCTGCGGCGCCATGCGCCGGATCACGCCGAGCGAACCATCGCGCGAGCCGTCGTCGACGACGATGACCTCGACCGCCCCGGGCTGCTCGCGCGCGAGGGTCTGCGCGCAGGCCGACTCGATCGCATGCGCGACGAAGCGCTCGCGCTGGCGGTTCAGCACGACGATGCTCAGGCGCGGTCGATGCAGCAGGTTCATGGCTGGCGACCTTCCGGCGTGGACGTGGATGCTGGCGCGGGGGCCAGCATCCGCGCCAGCAGCAGCGCCAGCACGATGCCGCAGGTCCAGGTGAAGGCGCGCGCGGTGCCCAGATAGGGATAGCGGTACATCTCCATGAAGCTGATGAAGAAGATGGGATAAAGCAGCACTCCGGCCAGCCGGCCCTCGCGGTAGGCACGGAAGGCCATGCCGCTGAGCAGGCCGGCCGCGCACATGTAGACCACCGCGCCGGTCAGGCCGAGGTCGGACACCACCGCGTACAGGCCGGAGGGGCTGTTGAATTCGGGGTCCTGGTAGGCGAACAGGTGCTGCTCGAAGGTGCGCCCGGCATAGCCGGTCAGCGTCGAGAAGGGCTGGCCGAGGCCGAGCGGCGCGCGGTGCAGCCACTCGAGCGTGAACTCGAAGGTCCAGGTCGGCCAGGCGGAGTTCGCCAGCAGGCTCGCGCCATTGTTCAGCGAGGTGTAGTAGTAGCTGGCGAAGCGCCCGAGCGCGAACTCCCAGAAGTCCAGCCGCCCCTGGTAGGTGTCGGACGCCCAGGAGCGCGCGTACTCGGCCGCGCCGAAGTAGAGGATCACCAGCGGAATGGCCGCGAACGGCCCGGCCACCCGCAGCAGCGTGCCGGCCGCGCCCGAGCGCGCCGCCGCCCAGCGGCCCAGCGCCAGGCCCAACGGCACCAGCGACTCGATCAGCGCCAGCCGCTCCGACCAGACATAGACCCGGAAGGCCGTCAGCAGCGCCAGCACGATCGCCAGCCCATGCAGCGCACGCGGCAGCGGCCGCGCATCACCCCGGCCCGCCCCCTCCGGATCGAGCCGGCGGAACAGGTAGAGCGAGAAGAACACCGGCGTGACATTGGCCAGCGAGGTCAGCCCCGGCGTCAGCTCGATGCTGTCGCGCTCGGGCTTGTAGGCGCCACTGAGCGTGGCCCACAGCAGCGCCGGGTCGAGCAGGAAATCCCGGAACCAGACCGAGAAGGCCAGCACCGCCACCAGGCCGATGGCCAGCGCGGCGCGGTCCGCGCCGACACCCAGCGGGCGCGGCGCGCCGGCACGCGGCTGCAGCTGCGCGCCCAGCGCGCCGCCCAGCGCCAGCGCCGCCAGCAGCAGGCCGCCGAGCATCAGCCAGCCCAGGTCGAGCACCTGCACGCCCCGGATCGTCAGCGCCGGATGGCGCACCTCGCCGGCCCAGGCGATCAGGAACATCAGCGGCAGCAGGAAGCCGCAGGCGATGCCCGCCGGCGAGCTCCACCACGGCATCGAGGCGGTGCGGGCTGCCCTCATCGCGCCCGCCCCGGCCGGCAGCACGCCAGCACCGTGCCCGACAGCAGCAGCACCAGCAGATCGGCGCCCAGCAGGGCCCAGCCGTAGGCGCTTCGTCCCATCCACTGCGGCAGCAGCGCCAGCAACGCGCAGAACAGCAGCGTCGCGGCGGTCTGCACCAGCGCATAGTGACGCTCCAGCCCGAAGGCGATCAGCGACTGCTGACCGAACAGCGCCGCCACCGCCTGCAGCGGCACGCTCAGCGCCAGCAGCAGCACCAGCGCCACCGCCAGCGGCTCCTCGCGGTGAAAGACATAGCCGACGATGTGCGGCGCGGCCAGCATCGCCAGCGCGCCCACCGTCAGGCCGATGGCCAGCATCGCCGCCAGCAGGCGCCGGCCGAAGCGCAGCGCCTCGTCCGGCGCGCTGGCCGCCAGCCGCGCGAAGCGCACGAAGCCGAACTGCTGCAGCGGCAGCTGCACCGCCTGTCCGGCCATGCGCACCCGCAGCGCCAGGCTGGCCGCGCCGACGGTGGCGGCATCCGCCTGCAGGCCCAGCAGCGCGATGCCGCCATTGGTCAGCATCGCGCCGTTGACATTGCCCGAGACGATGGCCGAGGCGCCGCGCAGCAGCTGGCCGATGCGATCGGCCTCCAGGCCGGCGCGGCGCGCCAGCCCCCGGCGCAGCAGCAGGCACCAGGTGAGCGCGCTGGTGGCCAGCGACACCAGCGCGTAGACCGCCAGCGCGCTCTCCATCGTCGCCAGACGCGGCACCAGCGCCAGCAGCAGCGCGATGCCCAGCAGCCGCACGCCGGTGGTGACCAGCAGCAGCAGCCGGGTCTGCTCGAGCGCACGGGCATACCAGCCGGCATCCAGCGCGAAGCCGATCAGATAGGCCAGCGAGGCCAGCATCAGCGCCTCCTCGCCGGGCGGACGCAGCAGCAGCAGCAGCGCGCCGCAGCCGCTGGCCACCGTCGCGCACAGCAGCAGCTTGGCCGCGGTGATGTTCCACAGCGTGCGGTGCGCATGGTCGGCATCGTCGCGACGGCGCGCGACCTCGCGGGTGCCGTACCAGTCGAAGCCGAACTCGATGATCATGCCCAGGAAGCCCCCCAGCGCCGCGTAGAAGGACACCACGCCGTAGTCGTGCATGCCCAGCGTGCGCCCGCACACCACCGCGAACACCAGCGGAAAGGCGAAGGTGGCGATCTGGGTCAGCGTCAGCTCGAGCAGCTGCAGGCGCACCGGCACAGGCACCGTCAGTCCCCGCGCATCACCACGCCGGCCAGGTCGACCGACTCGCGCCGCAGCGATTCGACCAGCGCGCCCAGCTCGGCGGCGCGGGCGTGATGGCGCCGCGCCAGCACCAGCGCCTCGCCGCAGGCCGCGGCGATCACCCGGGCATCGGCGCCATCCGCCGCGGCCGGGGTGTCGACGATGACCCGATCGAAGCGCGTCGCCAGATCCCGCAGCAGCGCGGCAAAGCGGCCGCGCTCGAGCAGCTCGAGCGGATTGGGCGGCGGCGCGCCGACCGGCAGCAGCGCCAGGCAGGGCAGCACATCGATGCGCTGCGGCTCGGGCTGCCGCACCGGGTCGGCCAGCAGCACGCTCAGCCCGGGCCGCTCCGGCCGGTCGGTCAGACCGAACAGCCGGTGCAGCCGCGGCGCGCGCAGGTCGGCATCGACCAGCACCGTGCGCTCGCCCAGCTGACTGAAGGCGGCCGCCAGGTTGGCGGCGGCATGGCTGCGGCCATCGCCCCGGCGCGGGCTGACGATCGCCAGCACCCGGCCGGTCGGATGCGCACGGGCCGGCCCCGGCATCGGCGCCGGCACCCGCAGCATCAGCTGCGCGCGCAGGTCACGCCACAGCTCGGCGGCCGGTCCGTGCGGATCGGCAGCGACGCTCAGCTCGGCCAGATGGGGATGCGCCGCCGCATCGACGCAGGCATAGCCGAACTGGCGCGCCAGCGCCTGCTGCAGCTGGGCAGGCTGCACCAGCCCGAGCTGCAGCGCCGCCTCGCCGAAGCGCAGCTCGCGCTCGGCCTGCAGCGCGAGGATGCGGGCGATGTCGGCGTCGCCCAGCGGGCAGACGTCGCGCAGCAGCTCGCCCAGTGGCCGCTCGCCCGGCGACACCGCCACCTGCAGCAGCTGCTCATGTCCGTCGCGCGGGGTCATCGGCGCGCCTGCACTCATGTCCGGCCGGCCCGGCGCGGGCCGCGCAAGGCAGGAAAGGCCGCCACCGGCGCGCGAACACCCTGGCGCGGCGACGGGATCTCGACCAGCAGCGGCAGGCCCAGCAGCTCGGGCACATCGTCGGCGCAGCGCAGCCGGCGGTCGCGCAGCTCGGCCAGCAGCGTCGCGCCCAGCGCAAGCACGCTGCCCAGCACCGCCGCGATGCCCAGGTTCACGCCCAGCAGCGGCGAGGCGGCCTGCGCCGGCGCAGTGGCCTGCTTCAGCACCGAGACATTGCTCAGGCGCGCCTGGCGCTCGGTGCCGCTCTGGGTGGCGCGGCCGGCCACCGCGTCATAGGCCTGCTGGGCGTTCTGCACGTCGCGCAGCAGCACGCGGGCCTCGTCGCGGCGGGTGGTCAGCTCCAGCACGCGGGTGCGCTGCTCGTCCAGCGCGGCCTTCGCCTGCGCAAGGCGCTGCTGGTTGACGTTGTCGCTCAGCCCCAGGCTGGAGGCGACGCGGCGCGACTCGGTGGCGAGCTGCCGGCGCAGCCGCTCGACGGTGGCACGCTGCTCGAGCATCTGCGGATGCTGCTCGCCCAGCCGGGCGCCCATCTCGTCGAGCCGCGCCTCCTGGCGCGCCAGATCGGCCGACAGACCGGCGACCACCGGATGCGCCAGCACCTCCGGCGCCCGGTCCGGGCTGGCCGCGGCCTGCGCCCGGCGGCTGCCGGACTCGCCGGCCTGCGCCTGCAGCGCCACCAGCTGGCTGGAGAGCTCCGACAGGCGCGCGGTCTCGATGTCGACCCGCTCGTCGCTGCCGACCGCCAGCAGGCCATGCTCGCGCTGGAAGGCCGACAGTCGCTGCTGCGCCGTCTCCAGCGCGGCGCGCAGCTGGCGCGCACGCGCGTCGAAGAAGTCGCTGCTGCCGCGCGCCGGATCGAGCCGCAGCGCCAGGCTGGTGTCGACGAAGGCCTGCACGAAGGCGTTGGCGATGCGCGCGGCCTCCTCGCGGCTCTCGGCGGTGTAGCCGATCGAGATCACGCCGGATTCCTTGGCCGGGCGCACCTCCAGGCGCTTGCGCATCGCGGCGGCCAGCCAGGCCTCGAAGTCGCCGGCGCCGCCCGTCTCGTCCTGCCACTTCGCCCGCGCCGGGCCGTCCGCACGGCCCAGGCCCATGGCGGCGATGACCGCGCGCGCCACCCGCTCGCTCTGGATCAGGTCGACCTGCATCGCCATGTAGGCGCTGGCCTGCGGCGGCTGGGCACCGCCCGGCGCCACCGGATCGGCCGCCCGGGCGTCGACCAGCACCATGGCCGTCGCGGTGTAGCGGGTGGGCAGCAGCAGGCTGACCGCGAGGGTCAGCCCGAGCACGGCCAACAGGACCGACAGCGCGAGGCGCCAGCGCGCGCGCAGGACCATCAGGAAACGGGCAAGCGACATGGAAGATCAGATTTTGTATTACGAATTGAAACCCATGAATCCAGCACAACGCTTTGATTCAGATGATCTGCATGAGCGAATGGACCTGATCAAACGCCTCGATGCCATCCTGCAGGCGTGGGCCAGATTCACACATTTGCGCCCATCTTTTGCACTTCATGACGCCAATGCGGCGATATTGAGACTTTCACAGTTCCGGCCCCGACTTCCGGAGGGGCCCGCCACATGACTGAAGGACGCCGAGAAGCCATTCATCTGCAGGACAGGTTTTCAGGTAAATAATGCACGAAAACAACGCAAGACCTCCAGATTCCACCGTCTCCGAGAGATTTTTGTATGAAATCGAAACCATCGGCAGACCCGAGATCGGACCGCATGCTGCAGGAGTTTGTCGGCGGCGCGCACCGCTTCAGGCGTCGCAGCCCAGCGCGATCGGGCGGCGGACTGGCCCGGCTGCAGCTCCGGCTCGATCAGTTCGCTGCCCTGCTTCTGCTGCTGCTGTCCGGACCACTGATGGCGGTGATCGCACTGTTGATCTGGCGACGGGATGGGGCGCCGGTGCTGTTCGGCCACTACCGCATCGGCCAGCACGGCCGCCCTTTTCGCTGCCTGAAGTTCCGCAGCATGTACCTCGACTCGGAGGCGATGCTGCGCGAGCTGCTCGAGCGCGACCCCGCCGCACGCGCCGAATGGGAGCGTGACCACAAGCTGACCGACGATCCGCGCATCACCCCGGTCGGTCACTTCCTGCGTCGCACCAGCCTGGACGAACTGCCGCAGCTCTTCAACGTGCTGCGCGGCGAGATGAGCCTGGTGGGGCCCCGCCCGATCACGCTGGCCGAGCTGCCGCGCTACGGCCAGGTGCGCTGGCACTATCTGAGCGTGCGCCCGGGCATGACCGGCCTGTGGCAGGTCAGCGGCCGCAACGACACCACCTACGACGAGCGCGTCGCGCTCGACCGCGAGTTCGTCGAGCGGCACAGCCTGCGATTGCGGCTCAGCATCCTGCTGCGCACGCTGCGGGTGGTCATCCGGGGCAGCGGCGCTCGATGAACGTGGTCCTGCACCTGGTGACCCGGCTGCGTCCGGGCGGGCACGGCGGCACGCTGTGGCCCACGCTGATGGCGCTGGCCGACGGCCAGCTGATGCAGCAGGTGCTGCCGCTGGCGGCCGGTGCCGGCGCGCTGCAGGCGGCACGGCTGCTGAGCCCGGAGTCGGTGCAGCTGCTGCCGGTGCCCGCGATGCGGGCCGTGGCCACCGTGCTGCGGCGCATGCTCGATGCGCCAGCGCCCCCCCAGGCGCTGCATCTGCACGGCCTGCCGGCGCTGCTGAGCGCGCGCCATGTGCTGCAGGGCCGGCCCCAGGTGCGCATGCCGCTGTTCCTGCACCAGTGCAGCCGAGTGCTGGCGCAGCGGCTGCTGCAGGGCCTGCCCGAGCGCAGCCTCTTTCTCGTCGGCCCGGACCGCGTCGATCCCCTGACCGCGACCCCGTTGCCCGGCGCCGTCGATGCCATCTTCTTCGGTCAGCGGACCCGCACGGATCTCACACCGCGCATCGTGACTGCCGCCACCGGCGACCCGCAGGCTGACGAGGAGATCGCGCAGGCCTTCGCCGAGCTGGCAGTCATGCTGTCGGGCATTCAGGCCGTGCGCCAGCCGGCCTTCGCCTGGATCGGCCCGGTCCCTGGATCGGTGCGCGCGCTGCTGCTGGCTGCGCAGGTGGAGTTGCAGGAGATGGCGCTGGCACAGGCACCGATGCGTGCGCAGGCCCTGGCCCAGGCCTGGATCTACCTGGCGCCGGATGCGACAGGCCGTGGTGCGGCCCGGCTGGCCGAGGCGATGGCGGTCGGTCTGGCCTGCGTGGCCGCGCCGGCGCCGTCCTACCGGCTGCAGATCATCGACGCGCTGTCGGGCGAGCTGCACGCGCGCCGCGCCGATCTGCTGCAGTCGCTCGCGCGGCTGGTGGAGTCGGACGCGCTGCGCCTGGCGATGGGCCGCGCTGCGCGGCTGCGGGCACGCCATCAGCACGGCCATCACCGCTTCCGCGCCTCGCTGCTGCTGGCGCATGGGCTGTCGCCGCTGCCGGTGCTGCGCCACGAGGCCGGTCATGCGGCCCCAGCCGTACCCGGCGCGCCCGCACAGCCGGCGCTGAGTTCACCCACCTGACGGTCAGGCGTGCAGACCGTCGCGGGCCAGGCGGAACACGGCCATCGCCTGCACCATCTGCTGTGCCTGCTGGCGCAGGCTGTCGGCGGCCGCGGCCGACTGCTCGACCAGCGCGGCGTTCTGCTGCGTGGCCTGATCCATCTGCGTCACCGCCTGGCCGACCTGGCCGACGCCGGTGCTCTGTTCCTGGCTGGCCAGGCTGACGCGCTCGATCATCTCGCCGACATGGCGGATGTGATCGACGATCTGGGTCATCGTGTCACCGGCCTGATCGACCAGCTGGGAGCCCTGCTCGACGCGCGCCACGCTGTCGGTGATCAGCGCCTTGATCTCGCGGGCGGCCGAGGCCGAGCGCTGCGCCAGGTTGCGCACCTCGGTGGCCACCACCGCGAAGCCGCGGCCCTGCTCGCCGGCCCGAGCCGCTTCGACGGCGGCATTCAGCGCCAGGATGTTGGTCTGGAAGGCGATGCCATCGATCACGCCGATGATGTCGGCGATCTTGCGCGAGCTCTCGTTGATCGCGCGCATCGTGTCGACCACCTGAGTGGTGACCTCGCCGCCGCGCTGCGCGGCCTGATTGGCCTGGCTGGCCAGCACGCTGGCCTCGCGGGCATTCTCGGCGTTGTGGCGCACCGTCGAGCCGAGCTGCTCCATCGTCGCGGCGGTCTCCTCGAGCGCGCTGGCCTGGTCCTCGGTGCGGCGGCTCAGGTCCTGGTTGCCTTGCGCGATCTCCTGACTGGCCGAGGAGACCAGCTCGGCATTGCCGCGCACCGAGCCGACGATCTCGACCAGACGGGCCTGCATGCCCGACAGCGAGGTCAGCAGCTGGCCGGTCTCGTCGTGCGACCCGACCCGGATCGGCACGGTCAGATCGCCCGAGGCGACTCGGTCGGCAATCTCGACTGCTTCGCGCAGCGGCCTGGTGATCGAGATGGTCAGACGCCAGGCCATCGTCACCGAGGCGATCAACGCCAGCAGCGCACCGACAGCCACGATGAGCAGCCCGTCGCGAGAGGCGGTCTCGCTGTCAGTCGAGGCACGTACGGCCCCGTCGTGATTCAGCGTGACCAGCCCGTCGAGGGACTGCATCGCCGAGGTGAAGACCTGCTCGCCTTGCCCTTCGAGCAGGCGCCGGGCCGCGTCGTTGTCATTGACCCGCGACAGCGCAAGCGTCTGCTCGCGCACCGCCAGACCCCGGATCAGCTCGGCCTTGAAAGCCTCGTACAGACGCTTTTCCTCGTCGCTGCTGATCAAGGCCACGTATTCGGCATGGGTGCGCTCGAAGCGCTCGCGGATGGCCGCGGCCCGCTTCTCGAGCGCCTGCATCGCCGCCTCGTCCGTGTTGAGCACATGGTAGGTGTCGACCAGGCGCAGCTCGCTCAGCTGTGCACGCATCTGGGTGACATGCTCGACGCTGGGCAGCCAGTTGCCGGTGATCTCGGCGCGACGGCCATCCATCGCGCGCATCTGCACCACCGCGGTGGCGGCAATGGCCAGCATCAGGGCGGTCAGCACCGCAAAAGCCAGCGCGAGGCGTCGCGACAGGCCGAGTCGGCTGGGATTCATCTTGGCT
>JBJOPV010000012.1:0-25254 GCA_046050625.1 Pseudomonadota bacterium | reverse complement strand
CGTCGGTGGTGAAGGGCGCCTGGCCGACCCAGGCCACGCCCTCGCCGCCCATCTGGCTGAAGGTGACGGTGTCGCGGTCCATCCAGGTCGCCATGTAGTGGCAGCCGATGCCCGCCAGCGCGCGCGATCCCTCCGGCACTCGGGTGCTGGTGTTGTGCGGGCAGCCCGAGCAGAACCACGGCGTGCGCTCGCCCACCGGCGTCTTGGCCTGGGCGGCCAGCGCCTGCTCGCGGGCGTCGATGACGCGCAGCCGCTCGTCCATGCGCGCGGCCACCTCCGCCGGCACGCCCAGGCGCTTGAGCCGCCGGGCCACCGCCCGGGCGATGATCGACGGCGTCAGGTCCGCCTTGGCGCGCAGCAGCCAGTTCTGGCTCGGGTTGGGCATCGACCACTCGCCGCCGCTCTGGTCGCCGTCGGGCTCGTCGAACTTGCCCAGCACGTTCGGGCGCACGTCGGCGCGCCAGTTGTACAGCTCCTCTTTCAGCTGGTACTCGATCACCTGACGCTTTTCCTCGACGACGAGGATCTCCTGCAGCCCCTCGGCGAAGCGGCGGGTGATGCTCGCCTCCAGCGGCCAGACCACGCCGACCTTGTGCACCCGCACGCCGATGGCGCGGCAGGTGGCGTCGTCCAGGCCGAGGTCGTGCAGCGCCTGGCGCAGGTCGTTGTAGGCCTTGCCGCTGGCGATCAGGCCGAAGCGGTCGTTCGGCCCTTCGACGACGTTGTGGTTGAGCCGGTTGGCGCGGATGTAGGCCAGCGCGGCGTACCACTTGTGGTCCATCAGCCGCGCCTCCTGCTCCAGCGGCGCGTCCGGCCAGCGGATGTGCAGGCCGCCGGGCGGCATCTGGAAGTCCTCGGGCAGCACGATGTCCACCCGGTCCGGATCGACGCTGACCGAGGACGACGATTCCACCACCTCCTGGATCGTCTTCATGCCCGACCAGACGCCGGCATAGCGGCTCAGCGCGATCGCGTGCAGGCCGTGGTCGAGGATCTCCTGCACGGTGCTGGGGAAGAACACCGGCATGCCGCAGGCCTTGAAGACATGGTCGCTCTGGTGCGCGGCGGTGCTGCTCTTGGCGATGTGGTCGTCGCCGGCGATGGCCAGCACGCCGCCGTGGCGCGCGGTGCCGGCCATGTTGGCGTGCTTGAAGACATCGATGCAGCGGTCCACGCCGGGCCCCTTGCCGTACCAGATGCCGAAGACGCCGTCGTGCTTCTTCGTCTGCGGGAACAGGTCGAGCTGCTGCGTGCCCCAGACGGCGGTGGCGGCCAGCTCCTCGTTGACGCCGGGCTGGAAGACGATGCGGTGCTCGGCCAGATGCGTCTTCGCCGCCCACAGCGACTGGTCGTAGGTGCCGAGCGGCGAGCCGCGGTAGCCGCTGATGAAGCCGGCGGTGTCCAGGCCGGCGGCGCGGTCGCGCTGGCGCTGCAGCATCGGCAGCCGCACCAGCGCCTGCACGCCGCTCATGAAGGCGCGGCCGCGGTCCAGGGTGTACTTGTCGTCGAGCGTGATGTGCTCGAGGGCGCGGCGCACGGCGTCGGGCAGCGGGGCGTTCATCAGGCGGTCTCCATCTCGTGAATGGGGGCGCGCGCGGCAGGGTGGGCCGGTCGGCGCCGATGTTGCCAGTCTAGGAGCCCTGTCCCGAGAGGTGTTTTCTTTCGATGGCGCATGTCCGTTAATCTGAGCAACTTCCTTTCTTGGAAAAACAGATGTCAGAAAGAGAAATTCAGGAAAACGCGATTTCAGGGATAACCCGCACCCCCGTGGGCACTGATCTGGACCGCTACGACATCGCCATCCTGGGCGAGCTGCAGCGCGATGGCCGGCTGTCGAACGCCGAGCTGGCCAGCCGCATCGGGCTGTCGGCCGCCCCGACCTGGCGGCGCGTGAAGCGCCTGGAGGAGGAGGGCTACATCACCGGCTATCGTGCGGAAATCGACAGAAGGCGAATTGGCTTGGGCGTCTTTGCATTCGTTCGCATCGACGCAGAACGAAACAACGCCGCAGCAACACAGGCCCTGGAGGATGGCATCCGCGCCCTGCCCGAGGTGGTGGCCTGCCACTACATCAGCGGCACCGGCACCTTCGAGCTGCAGGTGGTCACCACCGATCTGGATGCGTACTCGCGATGGGCCCGGGACACTCTCTTCAAGCTGCCGAACGTCAAGGACATGCACACCAGCTTCTCGCTCGGCGAGGTCAAGTCGGCGGGGTCGCTCTGGCCGCTCACGCACTTGCGTGGCCGGACCTGAGGGATGGGCAGCGGGGCAGGAATCGTTCAATATTCACGCAGGTAACACAGTGTTTCCATTTTTTCGTGAATTCATTCTCATCCCGTGCGGTCGATCTGCTGCTGGGCCCGCCAGGCCAGCAGCGTTGGCGCATCACCCAGAGCCTGATCGGTCTGGGTGGCTATCTGGCGCTGGTGCTGCTGCTGTGGCTGGGCAGCCGGGGTGACACGGCGCTGCTCGAGCGGGCCCGTGTGCTGCCGCCGATGCTGGCGATGGGCTTGGCCGGCCTGCTGGGCTATGCGCTGATGCGCAGCGGGCTCAACCGCCGGCTGGCGTTGCGCTGCGGCTGCGAGCCCTCGCTGACCTTGCCGCAGACGCTGCTGGGCGTGCTGCTGATCACCTGGGTCTACACGGTGACCGGCCAGGCGCGTGGCGCGGTGCTGGCGCTGCTGGCGGTGGTGGTGATGTTCTCGATGTTCGCGCTGCAGCGCCGGCAGGCCCTGGTGCTGGCGGGCGTCTCGCTGGTGATGCTGGCTGCCGTGATGCGGGCGATGACGCTGGCCGATCCGTTCCGCTACCGCGCCGAGGTCGAGGCGGTCCATCTGGGCGTGACCGTGCTGGTGCTGGTCGGCGTGACGCTGCTGTCGATCCGCATGGCCCGACTGCGTCAGCGCCTGCGCGATCAGCGCACCGCACTGGCGCGTGCGCTCGAGAAGCTCAGCGAGATTGCCACCCGAGACGAGCTGACCGGCCTGCCCAACCGCCGCGCGATGGGTGAGCTGCTGCTGGCCGAGACCGCCCGCCACGCCCGGCTGAAGGTGCCGCTGTCCCTGGCGCTGATCGACATCGACCATTTCAAGCAGATCAACGATCGCCTGGGGCATGCGGCCGGCGATGCGGTGCTGCGCGGCTTTTCGCAGCGCATCGAGGCCGAGCTGCGTGGCGCCGACGTGATGGCGCGCTGGGGCGGCGAGGAATTCCTGCTGCTGCTGCCTGGCACCGGTGCCGAGCCGGCGCTGCAGGCCGTCGAGCGCCTGCGCGAAAGCCTGCGACAGCAGCCCTTCGACCTGATCGAGCCGGGGCTGCGCATCACGTTCTCGGCCGGCGTCGGTGGCTGCCTGGGGCAGGGCGACATCGACAGCGCGATCGAGCGCGCCGATCGGGCGCTGTACCGCGCCAAGGCCGCGGGGCGTGACCGCTCGGAGCTGGCCTGAACCGGTCAAGTCGGCCGTGCGGGCGTCGATAGGCCGGCATGGCCGAGCAGTATCCCGCCTCCTCTCCTGGCGCGCCGGTGGCGGACGCGCCGCCGTCGTCAGCGCTCATGCATCCGGTGGTGCACGCGATCACGCGCCTCGTGCTGGGGCCGGCGGGGCGACAGCGGGTCCGGATCTCGCAGACCCTGCTGTCGCTCGGGGTCTTCCTGTTGTTCGCGCTGATTCTGCAGATGGCGGTGCTGCTCGGTCTGGCGGCGGTGGACCAGGCGTTCATGCTGACGGCTTTCAGCCTGTCGACCGCCGGGGGGCTCTACCTGCTGATCCGCAGCGGCTGGAACGAGGCGCTGCATCCGTCCGAGCCGTCGCTCACACTGGTCCAGATGGTCTGCGCGATCACCGAGGTCTGCTGGGCCTATGCGGTCCTGGGCGAGGCGCGGGGCGTGGTCGTGGCGATGCTGATGGTGGTGCTGACGTTCGGCCTGTTCGTGCTGCGACCTGCGCAGGCGCGCGCCATGGCCCTGCTGGCGGGCCTGGAGCTGGCGGTGGTGATGGTGCTGTGCAACCGGCTGGAGCCGCAGCGCCATCCGGCCGAGGTCGAGATCATCCATGCCGGCATCGCGGTGCTGGCGCTCGGCGCGGTCGCCATCCTCACGATCCGCTTCGGGCAGCTGCGCCGGCGCCTGTCCGAACAGCGCGAGGAGCTGCGGCTGGCGCTGGCGAGAATCCACGAGATGGCGACCCGCGACGAGCTGACCGACCTGCCCAACCGGCGCACGCTGCGCGAGCGCATCGGGCAGTTCGGCACTGGGCAGGCCCCGCTGGCGGTCGCGCTGATCGACATCGATCATTTCAAGCGCATCAACGATGATCACGGCCACCCGATCGGGGACCGGGCGCTGTGCCATTTCGCCCGGCTGGCCGAGGACGAGCTGCGCGGCAGCACCGACATCGTCGGTCGCTGGGGCGGTGAGGAGTTTCTGCTGCTGCTGCCGGAAACCCGTCCGGAGCAGGCACGTGCCTGTGTCGACCGGCTGCGCCGGCGGTTGATGCGCCATCCGCTGCCGGGCGTCTCGCCGGCGCTGGTGATGAGCTTCTCGGCCGGCATCGGCGAGTGCCGGGGCACCGCGGATGTCGACGCTGTCATCGAGCGTGCCGATCAGGCGATGTACCGCGCCAAGCAGGCCGGGCGCAGTCGCACCGAGCTGGGCTGAAGCCGCTCACTTCGGCCACAGCGCCCACAGGCGCAGCGGCTGCTTGGTGCGGCCGGCGCGGTCCTCGGCACCGTCGCCCCAGCCCCAGAAGTAGTCGGCCCGCACCGCGCCGATGATGGCGCTGCCGGTGTCCTGCGCGACCACCAGGCGCTGCAGCGGGCGCGGCGCGGGGGGTGTGGCGCTCCAGGGCTGCGGCTCGGTGCTGGCCAGCCAGACCGGGGTGCCGTAGGGAATGCTGTCCTTGTCGACCGCGATCGAGCGGCCCGGCGTCAGCGGCACGCCCTGCGCGCCCGTCGCGCCGACCGCCGGATCGGGCAGCGGCTCTTCGCGGAAGAAGACATAGCGGGTGTTGACCGCCAGCATGTCCTTGACGCGCTGCGGGTTCTGGCGCGCCCACTGGCGGATCGCCGGCCAGCTGGCCTGCTCCAGCGTGAAGGCGCCCTGCTCGACCAGCCAGCGCCCGACCGACTGGTAGGGCTGGTCATTGTGACCGGCGAAAGCCAGTCGGACCACGCTGCGCTGCCCGTCCGGCGCCGTGAAGGCCAGCCGGCCCGAGCCCTGGATCTGCACCAGCAGCAGATCCATCGGGTCGGCCAGCCAGGCGATCTCGCGTCCCTTGAGCGCGGCCTGCGCGGCGGGCAGGCTGTCGATCTCGCCGCGGGTGTACCAGGGCTTGCGGCTGGCCAGATCGGCCGGCACCGCATGGATCGGCACGGTGTGGCGGGCAGTGCGGGTGCGGCTGGCCTCGAGCAGCGGCTCGAAGTAGCCGGTCAGCAGACCATCGGTCTTGCCCTCGGCGCTCTCGATCCGCCAGGGCTGCAGGCGCTGCAGCAGCAGCTGGCGCACCTGGGCGTCGGACGCAACTGGGCCGAGGCGGCGCACCTCTCGGCAGGTGGCGTTCCAGGCCGAGGCGACTGCGAATGGGCTCAGGCCGACGGTGCCGGTGGCCACCGCGGCGGCGGCCAGGCCGCGGCCGCTGGTGTTGCCGCCGTTGGCCGCGGTCAGGGCCTTGTCGCAGCTGCGGACCAGGGCCGGCCAGGCCAGGGTCAGCGTGTCCTGCTCCCAGCCGGGCAGGTCGCGCCATTCGGCCTTCACCCAGCGCCCGCGCGGGGTGGTGCGCACCTCGGCGTCGCTGGCCAGCGGCGGCGGCGTCTGCACCGAGGGCGGAATTTCCAGGGGCGGGGGCACGCTGTCGGCCGGTCGCGGCGCGGTGCCGCAGCCGGCCAGCGTGCCTAGAATCAGCGCGGCGGCCAGGGGCCGCCCGCTGCGGGGCCGAAGCGCCGTGCGGCACAGGTCGACGGAACGGGATCGGAAGAACGAGGACGAGGACGACATGACGCTGCTGATTCTCGAAGCACTGGGGGCCGGGCTGCTGCTGGTCGGCATCGTCTGGTGGACGATGTTCTCGGGCCGCCGTGGCGGCGAGCGCCGCCGCGACGAGCCGCCGTCCAAGGACTGAGGCCCGAGTCCGCCCGGCAGCGCGCCGCGACTGTAGCGCGATCGCCCGGTCCGGGGCGGCCGGAAATGCGCCGGGCTCAGTGGTCTGACACGCGTCCGGCCGCGGCCTGCTCGACCTGTGCGGTCGGCCACAGGAAGCTGGCCGGCGCCTGGCGCAGCCGCCGGCGCAGCGCCGCATGGATGCGGCTGCGGTCACGCACCTTCAGCCCGCGCGAGCGCAGCGCCAGCCGGAAGGCGAGCAGGAAGCTCACCAGCACGTTGAGCATGCCGGTCAGCGGAATCGCCGCCACGCACCACCAGAAGCCGGGTTCGCCCAGCACCTGCACGCCCAGCGTGCCCAGTGCGGCGGCGATCTGTCCTGCCGACAGCGTCACATGGCGCACCTCGACCGGCAGGCCGAAGAAGGCCGCCAGCACGGGCACGATGCCCAGCATCAGCCCCAGCGAGACATTCGCGGCCAGGCCGGAGATGTTCTCGCGCCACCAGCGCGACCAGCGCTGCGCCCGCTCCGGGCCCAGCCAGCGCACGAAGTCGGGGTTCCAGGCGATCGCGCTGTCGAGGCGGTGAAAGACGAAGGCGTTCTCCACCCAGCCGGCGATCAGGCTGGAGGCGAACAGCAGCACGCCGGTGAAGGCGGCGAAGCCCAGCGTCGGCCCCAGCAGCGTCAGGTTGTGCAGCGCGTAGTGCGCCGTCTTGTCGCTGATCAGCGGGGCACCCTGCACCAGCCAGGCCAGCGTCTGCAGCAGCAGCACCCCTGGCATGACCATCATCACGTTGCCGATGATGCCGGCGATCTGGCTGCGCAGCAGGTGCGCGACCTCGTCGACGAAGTCCTCGATGGCCGCGTCGCTGTCGCCGACATGCTCGAGCCGCGCGGCCATCGCCGGCGCGGTCATCGCCGGCTGCTTGGTCGCCACCGTCCAGTGCAGCAGCTGCACCAGCACGAAGCTGACCGCGTAGTTCATGCCGGCCCAGAAACCGCCCCAGAAGGCCGACAGCCCGAGCGCGCCGATGGCGAACTTCATCAGCGTGGTGCCGACGATCACCAGGCCGCCGCCGCAGGCGCGGCGCAGCATGTCCCGCCACTCGGTGCGATTGCGGGTGATGTAGTGCTCGCCGGTGGCGGCGCTGCGTTCGGCCACCTTGCGCGCCAGCATCGAGTAGTGGTGCGAGAACAGCCGGCCCAGGCTGCGCCGGCCCTGCACGCCGCGGGCGAGCTGCGCCAGCAGCCACTGCCAGTCGCGCGCCGGCGCCGGCGAGGCCAGGCAGCCCAGCAGCGCCTCGATGCGGTCGATGCGCTCGTGGACCTGCTCGACCTGGAAGACGATGTCGACCGAGACGCCGTGCTCCTCGAGGTGCTCGCGCACGCTGTCGATGGCGCGCCGGCAGGTCGACAGCAGCGCGCGCAGGTAGCGGATCTGCTGCAGCTGCGCGCTGCTGTCGCCGCTGGCTTCGGCCTCGGCGAGCTGCGCGGCGCTCTGCGCGAGCTGGAAGAAGGGGCGGTCGGCCAGCAGCGCCGGATCGAGCCGCGGCCGGATGGCCGCCGACAGCGCCACCGCGCGGATCTGGCTGGCGAGCATCTGCACCGAATCGATGAGCGCGCCGCGCCAGTGCCGCGTCTGCGGCGCGTCGAGCAGCAGCGCGCCCAGGCGCTGCAGCGTGGCCTCGTCGATCGCTTCGAGCCAGGTGGCATCGCCGACGTCATGCAGAACCATCTGGAAGAGCTGGCCGAGGTCGCCGGTGTCGGGCGTGGCCGGCAGCAGCCGCGTGCGCAGCCGCTCCGAGAATTCGCTGCTGAAGCCCGAGCGCGGCGAGAAGCCGAAGTCGGCCAGCAGCGTGGTGGCGTCCAGCGTGCCAAAGATCGACTGCAGCAGCGTGCGCACCCGGCGCGCATGCTCGGGATGCGCCTCGAGCACATCGAGCAGCAGCCGCAGGCGGTGCAGCGGCGCCGGGGTGCTGTCCTGGCGGCCGAGCGGCCGGCGCAGCCATTCGGCCAGACGGATCAGCCACAGGTGCCGCTCCGGCCGGGGCGCGCGGGCGTCGGCCGTGTCCAGCAGCGTGCTCAGATCCCCGTCGCCGGTCGACGGGCTCGGGCGGCGCCAGCCGCGCAGGGTCTGCAGCAGGCCCTTCAATGCAGCGCGTGAGCCTGCGACAGCTCGAATTCAGGAATCTCGGCCTCGAAGGGGCGGGCTTCGTCGGTCATGCAGAAATAGGTGCCGCGCATGCGCCCGCGCGGCGTGGCCAGCCGGGTCCAGCTGGTGTATTCGAAGCGCTCGCCGGGCTGCAGCATCGGCTGGTGCCCGACGACACCCAGGCCGCGGACCTGCTCGACATGCCCCGCGCCATCGACGATGACCCAGTGCCGGCCGATCAGCTGGCCGGCGACATCACCGGTGTTGACCACCGTGACGGTGTACGAGAACGCGTAGACGCCCTGGGCGGCATCGGACTGCTCGGCCAGATACGCGGGCGTGACGGTGCAGGTGAACTGGGGCTTGGGCATGCGGGGCATCATAGACGCCATGGGAATATCCCCATGTTCCAGGATTTCCTGGCCCCACCCGACCTTCGACCGTGAAAGGAATCGCGATGTCCACCGAACTGACCCTGAAGATCGACGGCATGAGCTGCGGCGGCTGCGTGCGCAGCGTCAGCGGCGTGCTGTCGGCGCTGCCCGGCGTCGAGCGCGCCGAGGTCTCGCTGGAGCGCGGCGAGGCCTGTGTGCGCTTCGATGCCGCGCAGCTCACGCCGCAGCAGCTGCTGGCCGCGATCGACGACGCCGGCTTCGAGGCGGCGCTGCCGGCCTGACCCGCGCCACCTGACGCTGTCGCCGAACGCTGCGGCGTCGCGCGGGGAGTTGCCGGGCATGATAGAAAACCGCATGCCCAGCCCCACCCAGAATCCGCATTTCGAGATCAACGGCTACCGCGCGCGCGCGCAGATCGGCTGCGCGCCCGACGAGCATGGCGTCACCCAGGAGACGATCGTCGACCTGCGGGTGAACCTGTTCTTCGATCCGGCCCTCTACCTCGACCGCTACGAGATGCCCTACGACTACCTGCAGGCGCTCGACGCGATCACCACGACGGTGGCCGAGGGCCATCACATCCTGCAGGAATCGATGGCGCTGAAGATCGCGCGCCGGGTGCTCGAGAGCGAGCATGTCGAGAGCGTGGACGTGCGCATCCGCAAGACCGAGCGCTACGAGGGCGTCGAGAGCATCGGCTTCTTCACCCCTGTCGACCGCGACCTGCTGATGAAGGTCGACGCGGTGGCGCGGGCCCGCGCCCAGGCCGGCGCATGAGCGCGCCGCAGCGGCTGGCCATCGTCACCGGCGGCCATGCGCGGGTCGGCGAGGTGATCTCGCGCACGCTGGCCGCGCGCGGCTGGACGGTGCTGGTGCACGCGCGCCAGGGCGCTGCGCGCGCCGAGGCGCTGGCGCACGCGCTGCACGGCGCGGCCTCGCCTGGCATCTGGGTGGCCGATCTGGCCGAGCCGGAGGCGGCGCTGGCCGCCTTCGAGGCGCTGCTGGCGCGGCTGCGCGAGACCCTGGGTGAGACGGCAGGCGAGGGCGCCGAGATCGCGCTGGTGCACAACGCCAGCGCCTTCGAGAACGACGACCGCCGCAGCGTGACCGGCGCGCGCTGGCATCTCCACCACGCGGTGCACTACGAGACGCCGGTGCGGATGATGCTGGCGCTGGCGCAGGCCTTTCCGCGCGGGCAGGCGGTGCTGCTGCTGGACCAGAACGTCGAGAACCTGCACGAGCAGTTCCTGAGCTACTGCCTGTCCAAGGGCGCGATGCATGCGGCGATGAAGCGCCTGGCGCTGGCGCTGGCGCCGTTCCGGGTCAACGCGGTCGCGCCGGGGCCGACGCTGCCGCTGCCCGAGGCCGACCAGGCCGCCTTCGCGGCCGCCGCGCAGGCCACGCCGCTGCAGGGCGCGGTCGATCCGGCCGAGGTGGCCGACGCGGTGGCCTGGCTGCTCGACGCCCGCCGGGTGACCGCGCAGACGATCTTCGTCGACGCGGGCCAGCATCTGCGCCAGTGGAAGGAGCCGGCCGCCTGAACGCTGCCGCCTTGGGATATTCCTGAAACCGCGCTGTTACCGGCCCCTAGAATTCCGGGCCATGAGCTCCACCCCCACCTACCGCATCGCCCCGTCCATCCTGTCGGCCGACTTCGCCCGCCTGGGCGAGGAAGTGAAGAACGTGCTGGCCGCCGGCGCCGACTGGATCCACTTCGACGTGATGGACAACCATTACGTCCCCAACCTGACCTTCGGCCCGATGGTCTGCCAGGCGCTGAAGAAGCACGCTGTGAAACCGGATGGAACGCCGGCCCCGATCGACGTGCACCTGATGGTGCAGCCGGTCGACGCGCTGGCCCAGGCCTTCGCCAAGGCCGGTGCCGACATCATCACCTTCCACCCGGACGCTTCGACCCATGTGGATCGCACGCTGCAGCTCATCCAGGCCGAAGGCTGCCAGGCCGGTCTGGTGTTCAACCCGCACATGCCGGTCGACGTGCTGGAGTGGGTGATCGACAAGGTCGACGTGGTGCTGCTGATGAGCGTGAACCCGGGCTTTGGCGGGCAGAGCTTCATCGACAGCACGCTGCGCAAGGCCGAGAAGGTGCGCCGCATCATCGACGCCTCGGGCCGCGACATCCGCCTGGAGATCGACGGCGGCGTGAAGACCGACAACATCCGCCGCATCGCCGACGCGGGCGCCGACACCTTCGTGGCCGGCAGCGCGATCTTCAACGCGCCCGACTACAAGGCGGTCATCGACGCGATGCGCGCCGAGCTGGCGCGCTGAGCGGTCGCGCCGTTCAGAGCGGACCCGGACGACGGCGCCGGCTGATGAAGGCCAGCGCGAGCAGGCCGCCCGCCGCCAGTGCGATCTGCTCGAGCACCGACGCATCGATGCGGTCGGTCTGCTCGAACAGCGGGCCGATGACCGGCAGGTCGATGGCCCCATTCATGGCGGCGGCGGTGCTGGCCACCAGCGTCGAGCCGATCAGCAACCCCGCCAATCGCCAGGGATGGCGCTGAGGCTGCGGCGGTGCTGCTCCGGGCTTGTGCGTGGTCTTGTCCATGGGGGAACCTCTCTGTGTTGTGTTGATGTCGTCCGGTGACGATCAGGCTGGTGTCCACTGTAGAAACCCCAGGTCCGTACGGCGATCCCTCATCTGAATGGCGAGGGTTCGCCGGCCGAACCTGGCGTTCACAGTTGGCGGCGCCGTTTCGCGGTACTTATCGGCCGATGCCGGCGAAAGTCACAGTCCATGCGTCCCACTTCCCTCTGGTCGACCCAATGGAATGATTCGGTGTCGATTCGGGCCCATGCCGTGCCAGCGACTCAGGGTGGCGACAGCCGCCCGCCAGTGCTGGCGCCGCTGCGCGTGCTCGATCTGTCGCGGCTGCTGCCCGGGCCGATGGCCTGCCGGCATCTGGCCGATCTGGGCGCGCAGGTGCTGAAGGTCGAGCCGCCGCTGCCCGGCCGGCCGGGCCTGCCGGGTGACGACGCGGCCTTCATGGGCGCCGGCGACGACGGCGTCTCGCACTTCTACCGGGTGGTCAACCACGGCAAGCGCCGGCTGACGCTCGACCTGAAGGATCCCGCCCAGCTCGATCACTTGCGCGCGCTGGTGGCCGAGGCGCACGCGGTGGTCGAGGGCTTTCGCCCCGGCGTGATGGAGCGGCTTGGCCTGGGCTACGAGGCGCTGCGGGCGATCCATCCGGCGATCGTGCTGACCCGCATCAGCGGCTACGGGCAGCAGGGCCCGCTGCGGCTGGCGGCCGGTCACGACCTGAACTACCTGGCGCTGGCCGGCGTGGTCGACCAGACGCGCACGCCGGATGACGGCCGCCCGGTCTTCAGCCACCTGCAGATCGCCGACCAGCTCGGCGGCGCGCAGACCGCGGCGATCGGCACGCTGGCGGCGGTGCTGGGGGCGCAGTGGAGCGGCCAGGGCCGCGAGGTCGACGTGTCGATGACCGACGCGGTGCGCCAGCACCAGGTCATTCTCGGCTGCGAGGCGCTGGCCGAGGGCGGCGCGCCGCAGGCCGGGGCCTCGCTGCTCAATGGCGGCGTGGCCTGCTACAACCTCTACCGCTGCGCCGACGGCGGCTGGCTGGCGGTGGGCGCGCTGGAGCTGAAGTTCTGGCAGGGCGTGTGCGACGTGATCGGCCGCCCCGACTGGCGCGAGCGCCACTGGAGCCGCGGCGAGGCGCCCGGCAGCGCCGCAGCCCGGGCGCTGATCGACGCGCTGGCGGGCGTGATCGCGAGCGCGCCGCTGGCCGCCTGGGCCGAGCGCTTCGCCGGCCAGGACTGCTGCGTCACGCCGGTGCTCGACGCGCACGCGGCGCTGTTCGGCACCGCGCCGCTGTCGCGCGACGCGGCGATGCAGCGCCTGACGGCGCCCGCGCTGACGCTGCGCTGAAGGGTTTCATGCACGGCGGAGGAAACTCCGCTGGCGTCGCGTCAGCGACCGACCCACCGCCGCACGCCACCCTCGCCGCCGTCCACCCTCGCCACATTTCACCCGCCGCCCGCCCGCCCCGTCATCCTCGCGAACGCGAGGACCCGCCCCCACCAAAGCCCGCCATCTATTCGCGCAGGCTGTTCGGCGAGGCATCGAAATCAGGCTTCGTGGTGGGAGTCAGATTTTTGAGCCGTCCACTGCAGACCCGCGCGGTGGGTGGTATAGACACTGATATTGTCGACTATTGGGTTAGGCGTCTTCGCGGTGTTCATATACAACCAGCGGTACGCCAACCCACTCCTGAAAAGAGCTGGTCGCGTCGTACACCCGCACCAGCGCCTTTACCGGAATGGAAACCTTATCAAGGACAGTCTCATATAGATTGATCAATGACCCTACGCCAGAAGAAAAGTAGTCTGGTGTAGTAATCAAGGCGATTTTCAGGCAACTGTCCGGCGTATGGATGGCGAAGTAAGTTTCAGAGCTTTTTTCGAGCCTGTGGTGGCTTATCTTTGACGTTCTTGGTGTCTTTATCTGATTATGTTCCTTGCCACTTTCCCGGACGACTACTTTGAAAATGCTTAGTTGTCCGTGGATCCACCCTATTCTTGAGGGCTCGGTGGCGCCAACAGGCGTGGTTGTATGCTTCGGGTAATTCTGAAGTTCCGGTAGCAAGTCAATAAGCATTCCGAACGTTGAGACAGAGAATGACTTGGTTTCGGTTGCGCTCAATCCTGCGGTAAAGAATGGGACTTTCGCTCCGGCATTCATGCCTTCATTCTTCGTGATTTGCGTCAATGGGGCATGCCCCTTCAGGGCTTCGAAGGCTGCTGCGATGAAATCGCGGTCTAGGTATACGAGCGATTCCAAGAGGCTGCGTGAGTTCATTTGGTGCCTTAATATGCCTAACCATGAAATAGTCATACTTCGCATCGCGCTTGGTGCGGAGGCTTCTGCCAATAGGCGCCGCGCTTGCCCAGCGCGCACTATGGGACGGCAAAAGCTCAATCCGCGGTCGGACGCTGAAATGAGATGACCATGGCGTTTTCTCGGGACTGATTTGGCTGTTTTAAATCCAGGCGTTCCCCTGGAAGATGATATTTAGCAAAATGCTTCTGTCTTTGTGTTGCGCATCTGGATAAAAATCTATTTTCTGAATCCTATCAACCCTAAATGATCTCGTTCCGTTTCTAAGATAACAAAAGCCGTTCAAATAAAACATGGAGTCAAAAACAAATATTTCTTCTATTTTGACGTCTCGGGACGTAATTTCACCATTGCTGTCGATGTATTCAATTTTCGCTAGGCAATCAAGTCCTTTGTTATATGTAACTCTTTCGGCTTCTAGTCTTTTATATTGGTTTGTTCACGAATTTTATTTATTGACTCATTTAAAAATCCATTCGAAAAAGCTTCGCCTAGTATTTTTCTTTTCTTTCCAATTTCAGCGGCATCATCAGGATGCAAAGACGAAAACTCTCGTAAAAGCCTCCATTTTTCCTCCAAATGAATTCTTAGGGTTGAAGATGTGTTAAATAGAGATCGTAGTTTTGTTATTACTTCATCCGAAGTAAGGGCGTGCCTGTTGTCTTTGTCACCTCGGATGGCATTTATTTTGTGCCTGCAAATTTTCTTTTCGATACCAAGTTCGCAATCGCAGTCTACATAAACCATGTCGTGCTCTAGGCGAATGGTGACTTCAAATGGTTTCTTTTTGCCGTTTCTTGAGAAGTAAGTGATTTTTTCCAAAATAATTTCCTCGCTGAACTTTAATATAATGAAAGTTGTGGTTGATTACCTAATGCAATGATCAGTATCACGCGTGCCGGAATAACCCAGATGCCTCTCATCAGTTTCCGGACGACGGAACATAAGTTCGCACCAAGATTGAAGTTTCTATCTGTATTTCATGGTTTCTCTCCCGTAAAGCAGGCTGCAAATCCAGCACTGCTGGCGTAACCCGTTACGCCATCAAAGTCATAGAAGCATAGTTTTTCCATTTCAATCCCAGGCGTGAAAAATTCACGCCCGACTGGCTTCCATCTCGACCCGGGATTGCGCACCGAAGTACCGAATCCGCCCCTTTCCCGCGCCATCTTTCACGCTCAGCGCGGCAGTCCTTGCGTAGACTGCCCGGCACTTCTGCAACCCTGGCTGCCGGGAGCCCGATTGACCGAATCCTCGACTGCGTTGACCCGCGAGGCCGTGCTGGCCCTCGCGCCCGACGAGGCCTCCGCCAAGGCGGCGCGCGGGCTGATTTCCCCGGCGAAGTGGCCGCTGCTCGGCCATGACGCGCAGGCCGCCTGGGGCGAATGCCAGGGCAGCGGCTCGAAGCCGTATCAGACCCAGGTCGACCTGAGCGGCCCGGTCTTCAAGTGCAGTTGCCCGAGCCGCAAGTTCCCGTGCAAGCACGGGCTGGCGCTGCTGCTGATGCGCGCGCAGGAGCCCCAGCGCTTCACCCCCGGCGCGCCGCCCGCGTGGGTCAGCGCCTGGCTGGACGGCCGGCGCGAGCGCGCCGAGAAGCAGGCGCAGAAGGATGTCCAGAAGCAGGAGCAGCGTCAGGCCGCCGCGGCTGCGGGCGAAGACGACGCGCCGCCGGCCGCCAGCACCGACGCCACCGCCCGGCAGGCCAAGCGCTGGCAGCGCATCGAGGCCGGCCTGCAGGAGCTGTCGCGCTGGCTGGCCGAGCGGGTGCGCCAGGGCCTGGCGACGCCGCCGGCTGGCGGCGCGGCCGAGTGGCGCACGATGGGCGCGCGGCTGGTCGATGCGCAGGCCGGCGCGCTGGCCGGCTGGCTGCAGGCCGCCGGCGCCGAGGTCGATGCCCCGGCCCGGCTGCTGGCGCGGCTGGGACGGCTGCAACTGCTGATCGACGCGGTGGCGCGGCGCGACACGCTGAGCGAGGCCGAGCGCGCCGACGTGCGCGCCACGCTCGGCTGGCCGCTGGAGCGCGACGAGGTGCTGGCGCGCGGCGAGGCGGTCGACGACCGCTGGGCGGTGCTCGGCCAGATCGTCGAGGAGCGCGAGGGCCGGCTGGTCGAGCGCCGCGTCTGGCTGCAGGGCCTGGGCAGCGGCCGGCGCGCGCTGCTGCTCGACTTCAGCCACGGCGGCGCCGGCTTCGACATGCCGTGGGTCACCGGGCAGGTGCGCGCGGGCCGGCTGGTGTTCTTCCCGTCGGCGGCGCCGCTGCGCGCGCTGGTCGAGCAGCGCGGCCCGGCCGAGGCGGCGCCGCCGCCCGACGCGGGCGACTGGGCGGCCGAGCTGGACCGCGCGGCCGCCGCGATGGCCGCGCATCCGTGGCTGCCGCTGTGGCCGCTGGCGCTGCAGGGCGTGCTGCGGCTGCACGGCGAGCGGCTCTGCCTGCTCGGGCCGCAGGGCCGGGCGCTGCCGCTGCGCATGCCGGCCGATCAGGTGCTGACGCTGCTGGCGGTCGGCGGCGGTGCGCCGGTGCAGGCCAGCGGCGAATGGAATGGCGAGACGCTGCGGGTGCTGACGCTGCGGGGCGACGACGCCTGGCAGCTCGGGCGCGGCGAAGGAGCAGGGCGATGAGCGCGACGGGCGCGATGACGGATCCGGCCGTGTCGGCCGCGCTGGAGCGGCTGCTGCCGGCGGCGCTGGTCGGCACCGAGCGCGCGCCGGGCTGGCGGGCCGCGCTGTCGGCGACCCCGGCGCCGCTGAGCCGGCTGATGGCGGCGCTGGCGGCCACGCCGGACGAGGACGCGGCGGTGCTGCTGCGCGCGGCCGGCGTGCTGGCGCTGGCGGCGCGGATCGGCGCGGACGGGCTGGCGCTGCCGGTCGAAGCCACGGCTGCAGACGCCGTGCCCGCCGGGCCCGAGCGCCGCCCGGCGCTGGCGGACGCGAGCAGCCGGGCGGTGGTCGAGACGCTGCTGCAGGACGACGCGCCGATCGGCCTGCGCCACGCGATGCTGCGCCGGCTGGCCGAGCGCGGCTGGCGGCTGCCGGCGGCGCTCTTGCCGCAGGCGCTGGAGCGGGCGCAGCGCGAGCCCGCGCTGCGCGCGGCGGTCGGCGCGGTGATCGGCGAGCGCGGCGCCTGGCTGATCCGCCAGCAGCCGCGCTGGCGCCAGCTCGGCGAGGCCCCAGCGCAGCCGACCGAGACCGACTGGAGCGACGGCGCGCCGAATGCCCGGCTCGCCTTCCTGCGCCACGCGCGGGCGCAGGATCCGGCGGCGGCGCGCGCGCGGCTGGAGGCCGAGCTGGGCCAGCTCGCCGCGGCCGAGCGCGCCCAGCTGCTCGAGGTGCTGGCGGTCGGCCTGTCGATGGCGGATGAGCCGCTGCTGATGCGCCTGCTGCAGCGCGACCGCGGCGGCGAGGTGCGCGCGGTGGCCGCGCGGCTGCTGCAGCGCCTGCCGGACAGCGCGCAGGTCGGCTGGCTGGCCGCGCAGTGGGACACGCTGCTGAAGAGCGAATCGGCCTGGCTGGGCCTGAAGCGGCGCTGGACGATCGAGCCGCCGGCCGCCGAGGGCGCCGACTGGAAGGCGCACGGCCTGGACCTGCAGCGCCCGCGCCATGACGGGCTCGGCGAGCGCGGCGGGTGGCTGTTCCAGCTGGTGCGGCTGACGCCGCTGAGCTTCTGGACCACCCGCACCGGCCTGGCGCCAGCCGATCTGATGGCCTGGGCCCAGGGCACCGACTGGAAGGACGCGCTGCGACGCGGCTGGTTCGAGGCGGCGCAGGCGCTGCCCGAGGACCCGGCGGCGCTGGCGCCGGTCGAGGTCGAGTGGCTGCTGGCGCTGCTCGGCAGCGACGCGCGCGGCGTGTCGGTCAGCGAACAGGCCAGCTTGCGCCGGCGCCTGCCGCCCGCGCAGCGCACCGCGCTGTGGCGCGCGCGCCTGGCCGGCGATCCGGTCGAGGTGGCCGGCGAGATCGTCCTGGTCTGCGAGCAGGCGGCGCTGGCCGGGGTGCCGGATCCGGCCGGCTCGGTGCTCGACGCCGGTTTCCTGGCCGAGCTGGGCGCGGTGCTCGCCGCGCAGTGGTCGGCGCTGTGCACCGGCCAGCTCGACGACCCGCGCTGCAACGACTGGCTCGGCTGCGCGCCCGCGCTGCTGGCCTGGCTGCCGGCCCGCATGCTGGACCGGGTCGAGCGGCTGCCCGAGCCGGTGAACCCGGCCGACGCCACACTCGGCTGGGCGCAGCAGCAGCGCACCACGCTGCACGCCCGGCTGCAGCGCATCGCGGCGCTGCGTCGTGCCGTCGAGGCGCTGCCCGCGGCCCCCGCTCCCTGAATTTCCCGTACCGCTTCCCGCACTGGAATGCCCTGACATGACCGATACCGCTGCCCCTGCCGCTCTTTCCGCCTCGACCGTGCTGCGCCGCCATGCCGAGCAGCAGTACGCCGAGGAACTCGCCGCGCTGGCCCGCGCCGACCGCCGCCCGCGCCCCGAGAACTGGCGCCTGTCGCCGCAGGCGGTCGTGACCTACCTGCTGGGCGGCACGCTGGATGACGGCTTCGTCGTCACGCCCAAGTACATCGGCGCACGCCGGCTGATCGAGATCGCGGTGGCGACGCTGGCGACCGACCGCGGCCTCCTGCTCTACGGCGTGCCGGGCACTGCGAAGTCGTGGGTGTCGGAGCATCTGACCGCGGCGGTCAGCGGCGACTCGACGCTGCTGATCCAGGGCACCGCCGGCACCGGCGAGGAGCAGCTGCGCTACGGCTGGAACTACGCCGAGCTGCTGGCGCACGGGCCGTCCGAGAAGGCGCTGGTGCCCAGCCCGCTGATGAACGCGATGCGCGGCGGCCGCATCGCCCGCATCGAGGAGCTGACGCGCATTCCCGCCGACGTGCAGGACACGCTGATCACCGTGCTGTCGGAGAAGACGCTGCCGGTGCCGGAGCTGGGCGTCGAGGTGCAGGCGGTGCGGGGCTTCAGCGTCATCGCCACCGCGAACAACCGCGACAAGGGCGTCAACGAGCTGTCGAGCGCGCTCAAGCGGCGCTTCAACACCGTGATCCTGCCAGTGCCGGCCAGCGAGGAGGAGGAGCTGGCGATCGTCGTCAAGCGTGTCGCGGAGATGGGGCGTGCGCTCGACCTGCCGGCCGAGCCGCCGGCGCTGCGCGAGGTGCGCCGCGTGGTGCAGATCTTCCGCGAGCTGCGCAACGGCCAGACCGAGGACGGCAAGACGCGCCTGAAGAGCCCGAGCGGCACGCTCTCGACCGCCGAGGCGATCTCGGTGGTCGGCAACGGCATGGCGCTGGCCGGGCATTTCGGCGACGGCGTGGTCGGCGCGGCCGATCTGGCCTCGGGGCTGCTCGGCGCGGTCATCAAGGATCCGGTGCAGGACGCGGTGGTCTGGCAGGAATACCTGGAGACGGTCGTCAAGGAGCGCGACGGCTGGAAGGACCTCTACCGCGCCTGCCGCGCGCACGGCTGAGCCCGGCGACCATGGCCGAGATCCGTTTCTTCGGCATCCGCCACCACGGCCCGGGCTGCGCGCGCAGCCTGGTGCGGGCCTTCGAGGCCTGGCGGCCTGACGCGGTGCTGGTCGAGGGCCCGCCGGAGGCCGACGCGCTGCTGCCGCACCTGGCCGACGCGGCGCTGGTGCCGCCGGTGGCGCTGCTGGTCCATGCGGTGGACGCGCCGCAGCAGGCGGTGTTGTATCCGTTCGCGCGCTTCTCGCCGGAGTGGCAGGCGCTGCGCTGGGCAGCGGGGGCGGGCGTGGCGGCGCGCTTCATCGACCTGCCGCGGGCGCATGCGCTGGCGCTGGACGCCGCGGAGGCGACCGAGGCGGCTCCGGCCGACGATGCCGCTCCGCCGGCCCCGGCCCGCCACGGCGACCCGTTCGACGACTTCGCCCGCGCCGACGGCCACCCCGACGGCGAGCGCTGGTGGAACCGCTGGATCGAGGAGCGCGGCGAGGATGCCGACATCTTCGCCGCCATCGCCGAGGTGATGGCCGAGCTGCGCCGCCATGCCGACGCCGAGACGCCGCTGCCCCCGCGCGAGGCGCAGCGCGAGGCCCACATGCGCCAGAGCCTGCGCGCGGCCCGCAAGGAGGGCTTCGCGCGCATCGCGGTGGTCTGCGGCGCCTGGCATGTGCCGGCGCTGCAGGACGGCGTCTCGTCGGTCAAGGCCGACGCGGCGCTGCTCAAGGGCCTGCCGAAGCTGAAGGTGCAGGCGACCTGGGTGCCGTGGTCGCACCGCCACCTGACGCGCGCCAGCTACGGGGCCGGCGTGGCCTCGCCGGGCTGGTACGACTTCCTGTGGCAGCACGACGCGACGCGCCACCCGCGCGCAGCCGGCTGGCTGGCCCGGGTGGCCGCGCTGCTGCGTGCGCACGAGATCGACTGCTCCAGCGCGCATGTCATCGAGGCGATCCGGCTGGCCGAGACGCTGGCGGCGCTGCGCGGCCACGGCGCGCCGGGGCTGGCCGAGCTGGACGAGGCGGTGCGCAGCGTCATCGGCCAGGGCGACGACGCGGTGCTCGGGCTGATCGCGCCGGCGCTGCATGTCGGCGACGCGCTCGGCACGGTGCCGGCCGACGTGCCGGTGGTGCCGCTGCAGCGCGATGTCGAGCAGCAGCAGAAGCGCCTGCGCCTGAAGGCCGAGGTGGCCGAGCGCCGGCTCGAGCTCGACCTGCGCGAAGCGAACGATCTGGCGCGCAGCCGGCTGCTGCACCGGCTGCGGTTGCTCGGCCTCGACTGGGGCGTGCCCGAGCGCGGCAGCCGCGGCGCGCGCGGCAGCTTCCACGAGGACTGGCGGCTGCGCTGGGCGCCTGAATACGCCATCACGCTGATCGAGGCCAGCCGCTGGGGCACGACGGTCGAGGCCGCCGCCAGCGCGCGCGTGGCCGAGCAGGTGCGCGACGAGACGCGGCTGGCGGTGCTGGCGGCGCAGGTCGACGACGTGCTGCGCGCCGACCTGCCCGGCGCGGTCGCGGCGGTGACGCAGGCGCTCGACCGGCTCGCGGCGGTCAGCGGTGATGTCGGCGAGCTGCTGCGCGCGCTGCCGCCGCTGGCGCAGGTCTTCCGCTACGGCGACGTGCGCCAGACCGACACGGGCCAGGTCGGCCAGGTGCTCGACCGGCTGATCGAGCGCGCCGCGATCGGCCTGCCGCTGGGCTGCGCGGCGCTGGACGACGAGGCGGCGCAGGCGCTGCGCGAGCCGCTGCTGGCCGCGCACGCGGCGGTGGCGCGGCGCGACGGCGAGACGCAGACGCAGGACTGGCGCCGCGCGCTGGCGGCACTGTCCGGTGCGGTGACGGCCGCGCCGCTGCTGCGCGGCGTGGCGACGCGGCTGCTGCTCGACGACGGCGCGCTCGACGCCGAGGCGGCCGGCACCGCGCTGGCGCTGCAGCTCTCGCGCGCGACTGGGCCGGGCGCGGCGGCGGCCTGGCTCGAAGGCTTCCTGAACCGCAACGCGCTGGTGCTGCTGCACGACGCGCGGCTGTGGGCGCTGGTCGACGGCTGGCTGAGCCGCCTGGGCGACGACCATTTCCAGCAGGTGCTGCCGCTGGTGCGCCGCACCTTCGCCGACTTCAGCCGCAGCGAGCGGCGCTCGATCGCCGAGCGTGCCGCGCGGGCGCCCGAGGCACCGGCCGACGCCCTGCCGGCCGATGCCGCGCCGCCGTGGCATGTCGGGCGGGTCGCGCAGGCGCTGCCGCGGCTGCACCGGCTGCTCGGCCTGCCGCCCGAGGCGGTTTCTTCGATGGAGAACTCACGCGATGTCCGCTGACGCCGATCCCGCCCCGCCGGCCCCCGCGCCGAGCCTGGACCGCACGCAGCGCTGGCGCCTGGTGCTCGGCGACGAGGCCGACGCGAGCTGCGGCAAGCCCGCCGGCCTTGCGCTGGAGATGGACCGCGCGCTGGCCGCGCTCTATGACGCCGACGGGCCCGGCCGGGCGGGTGGCGCCCGCGTCGGCGGCTCGGGACGCGGCGCGCCGACGGTGGTGCGCTGGCTCGGCGACATCCGCCAGTACTTTCCGGCCTCGGTGGTGCAGGTGATGCAGAAGGACGCGCTGCAGCGCCTGCGCCTGAACGAGATGCTGCTGCAGCCCGAGATGCTCGAGGCGGTGCAGCCCGACGTGCATCTGGTCGCCAGCCTGGTGTCGCTGTCGCGCGCGATCCCGGCCGGCACGAAGGAGACCGCGCGCCGCGTGGTGCGCCAGGTGGTGGACGCGCTGATGAAGCGGCTGGAGGAGCCGCTGCGCTCGGCGGTGACCGGCGCGCTCGACCGCAGCACCCGCAACCGCCGCCCGCGCCACGCCGAGATCGACTGGCACCGCACCCTCCGCGCCAACCTGCGCCACTGGCAGCCCGCGCTGCGCACCGTCATCCCGGAGCGGCTGCACGGCCACGGCCGCAGGTCGCGCCGGCCGCAGCGCGAGGTCATCCTGTGCATCGACCAGAGCGGCTCGATGGCCGCCAGCGTGGTCTATTCGAGCATCTTCGGCGCGGTGCTGGCCTCGCTGCCGGCGGTGTCGACCAAGCTGGTGGTGTTCGACACCGAGGTGGTCGACCTGAGCGACCACCTCGACGATCCGGTCGAGCTGCTGTTCGGCGTGCAGCTTGGCGGCGGCACCGACATCGGCCAGGCGGTGGCCTGCTGCCAGGGCCTGATCCGCGACCCGCGCAACACCCTCTTCGTGCTGATCTCCGACCTGATCGAGGGCGGCGTCGAGCAGCGCCTGCTGCAGCGCGCCGCCGAGCTGGTCGGCTCAGGGGTGCAGTGCGTGGCGCTGCTGGCGCTCAGCGACGAGGGCGCGCCGAGCTACGACCGCCAGATCGCCGCGAAGCTGGCCGGCCTGGGCGTGCCGTCGTTCGCGTGCACGCCGGACGCGTTCCCGGGGCTGATGGCCGCGGCGATCCGGCGCGAGGACATCGGGGCCTGGGCTGCGCAGCAGGGGCTGGTGACGAGCCGGGCCTGAGCCTCGGTCCCTCAGTCCGCCGCCGGATCGGGATCGACGATCCGCGCTGCATCCACCCGGCGCGCGCGGATGTCGAAGTAGTAGCCGCCGGTCTCGTCGTAGCGCATCACCAGGGCCTGGCAGCGCGAGCAGGCGAAGACGTCGGCGCGGTTGCAGGGATAGTGGCGCAGCGCCAGCGGTGCCTCGGGCGACTCCAGCCGGGTGCCGGCCGGATGGTGCTCGGCGAAGGTGGGCTCGGTCAGGTCCGGGTCGCGCAGCGTGCCCAGGCGCGCCAGCGCGTCGGCCGGCCAGCGGTGCGCGGCCACGCTGTCCCAGCCGGTGCAGCCGGCGAGCTCGCAGTCGCAAGGGCCGTGCGGGCGCGAGGCCCGGGCCAGCAGGGTGTCACGGTCGATCGGGCGGTCCATCGGGCCGGGGGCGGTGTCGTCGCTCATGGCGCGAGGATAGCGGGGCCGAGCAGCCGATCGGTCAGCGTCAGCGCGCCGTGCCGGCGGTCCTTCAGGCGCCAGAGCTGGGCCGGGCGGTGCGCGCCGCCGGTGCGCTCGCCTTCGATGGGCTCGAGCAGGTCCATCTCGTCGATGCGCCGCCGGAAGCTCACCTTGTTCAGCGGCTCGCCCAGCAGCGCCTCGTAGACCGCCTGCAGCTGCGGCAGCGTGAAGCGCTCGCCGCACAGATGCACCGGCAGCGACGAATACTGGCTCTTGGAGCGCACCCGCGCCACCGCCTGCGCAACGATCTGCGCATGGTCGAAGGCCAGCGCCGGCAGCGCGTCGACCGGATGCCAGCGCAGGCCGGCCGCGCCGCGCGCGAGCAGGTCGGCCGGCACCAGCGCCACATGCGCCACCGAGACCGACCAGCCGCGCGGATCGCGCGCCGGCCCGCCGAAGGTGGCGAGCTGCTCCAGGTAGGGGCAGTCCAGCCCGGTCTTGGCGCGCAGCATGCGCGCGGCGGCCGCCCGCGGGTCGGTGTCCTCGTCGGCATGGATGAAGCCGCCGGGCAGCGCGAGCCGCCCGGCCAGCGGCGCGCGATCGCGCGGCAGCAGCGCGACCTGAAGCTGCGGGTTCAGCGTCAGCAGCACCACATCGACGGTGCACAGGATCGGCGCGGCGGCAGCAGCGGCGGCCTCAAGGGGCGGGGAAGGCGGGGTCATGGCGGCGGGTGGGCGATGAAATCTACTTAGTTGCAATGTTGTACTAAGTGGCTTATGGTGTCCATCATGACGACGCACCTGCCTGCCTTGCACCTTCTGCTGATCGATGCGCAGAACGATTTCTGCGACCTGCCCGCCAGCGCGCAAGGTACGCCCGCCCTGTCGGTGCCGGGGGCGGATGCCGACCTGCGCCGCGTGGCCGATCTGCTGCGGCGCGCAGCCGACCGCATCGACGCGCTCACGCTGACGCTCGACACCCACCACCGCCGCGACATCGCTCACCCCGGCTTCTGGTGGGCGCACGCGCCGGGGCAGGAGGTCGCGCCCTTCACGCCGATCACCGCCGCGCAGGTGCGCGCCGGCGCGTTCCAGCCGCGCGACCCGGCGGCGCTGCCGCGGGTGCTGGCCTATCTCGACGCGCTGGAGGCCCGGGGCCGTCACACGCTGAGGGTCTGGCCGGTGCACTGCGAGCTGGGCACCTGGGGCCACCAGCTGCATGCCGATGTCCGCGAGGCCTGCGCCGAGTGGGCGCTGCGCCGCCAGCGCGCCAGCCACGTCGTCTTCAAGGGCCTGAACCCCTGGACCGAGCACTACAGCGCGCTGCAGGCCGAGGTGCCCGACGCGGACGACCCCGACACCGGCCTGAACCGCGCGCTGCTCGCCCGGCTCGACACGCCGGGCACGCTGCTGATCGCCGGGGAGGCGGGCAGCCATTGCGTGCGCGCCACCGTCGAGCATCTGGTCGCGCACCTGCCCGACGTCTCGCCCGAGCGGCTGGCGCGCATCACGCTGCTGACCGACGCGATCAGCCCGGTCGACGGCTTCGAGGCGCATCAGGCCGCCTTCTTCGCCGACATGGCGCGCCGCGGCCTGCGGCTGGCCACCTGCGCCGAGGTGCTGCGCGAGGTGCTGCGATGAGCCGCGCCCCGGTGCTCACCAGCCTGCTGGAGACCGACCTCTACAAGCTGACGATGTGGCAGGCGCTGCTGCATCGCCACCCGGCCACGCAGGCCGACTACCGCTTCGTCTGCCGCAATCCGCAGGCGGCCGCCTTCCCGCTGGCCGAGCTGCGCGCCGAGGTCGAGGCCGAGCTCGACCACCTGTGCGCGCTGTCCTTCACCGCCGCCGAGCTGGATTGGCTGGGCCGGCTGCGCTTCATCCGGCCGGACTTCGTCGATTTCCTGCGCATCTTCCGCTTCCAGCGCGCGTTCATCTCGGTGCGCACCGAGGGCGACCGGCTGTGCATCGAGGCGCGCGGGCCGCAGGTCCATGTGATGGGCTTCGAGATCCCGGTGCTGGCGATCGTCAACGAGCTGTATTTCCGCCGCCTCGACCGGCCGGCGGTGCGCGAGGAGGGCCGGCGCCGGCTGGCGGCCAAGATCGAGCGGCTGCAGCGCGCGGCGGCCGACCCGGCGGCGGCGCGGCGATTCCCCTTCGAGCTGTTCGAGTTCGGCCTGCGCCGGCGCTTCTCGGCCGACTGGCAGCGCGAGATGCTGGAGACGCTGGCCGCGCGGCTGCCCGGCGTGTGCCGCGCCACCTCCAACGTGCACCTGGCGCGCACGCTGGGCCTGACGCCGATCGGCACGATGGCGCACGAGTACCTGCAGACCTACCAGGGC
>JBJOPV010000011.1:0-25833 GCA_046050625.1 Pseudomonadota bacterium | reverse complement strand
TGATGTACCAGCACATCTTCTGGTTCTTCGGGCATCCCGAGGTCTACATCATGATCCTGCCGGCCTTCGGCATCGTCAGCCAGATCATCCCGGCCTTCGCGCGCAAGAAGCTGTTCGGCTACGCCTCGATGGTGTATGCCACGGCCTCGATCGCCATCCTGTCGTTCATCGTCTGGGCGCACCACATGTACACGACCGGCATGCCGCTGACGGGCCAGCTGTTCTTCATGTACGCGACGATGCTGATCTCGGTGCCGACCGGCGTGAAGGTCTTCAACTGGATCGCGACGATGTGGCGCGGCTCGATGACCTTCGAGACCCCGATGCTGTGGGCCGTGGGATTCATCTTCGTGTTCACGATGGGCGGCTTCACGGGCCTGATCCTGTCGATGGCGCCGATCGACATCAACCTGCAGGACACCTACTACGTGGTGGCGCACTTCCACTACGTGCTGGTGGCCGGCTCGCTGTTCGCGCTGTTTGCCGGCGTCTACTACTGGGGCCCGAAGTGGTCGGGCGTGATGTATTCGGAGACACGCGGCAAGATCCACTTCTGGGGCTCGCTGATCTTCTTCAACGTCACCTTCTTCCCGATGCACTTCCTGGGTCTGGCTGGCATGCCGCGCCGCTATGCCGACTACCCGATGCAGTTCACCGACTTCAACATGCTCGCCTCGGTCGGTGGCTTCGGCTTCGGACTGATGCAGGTCTACTTCTTCCTGTTCATCGTCGTGCCGATGATGCGCGGCCAAGGCGAGAAAGCACCCCAGAAGCCCTGGGAGGGCGCCGAGGGTCTGGAGTGGGAAGTGCCCTCGCCGGCCCCCTTCCACACCTTCGAGACGCCGCCGAAGCTCGACGCCAGCGCCACCCGCGTGATCGGCTGACCCCTGGAGATGACCATGGACGAACAGCACACCTACTCGCCCGACGACGACCGGGCCGCCGATCGCCGCAGCGCCAATGTGCGTCTGGCGCTGATCCTGGCCTCGGTCGCCACCGTCTTCTTCGTCGGCTTCGTCGCGAAGATCGCGCTGCTGGGCGGCGCCTGAGCCCGCTCTGCCCGGACCCGAGATGAGCGCCCGCCCCGCCCCGCCCGGCACCGCCGCAGCCGACGCCTCGCTGCGGCGCGACAACCGGCAGCTGCTGGGCAAGCTGTGCCTGATCGCCGCCGTGATGTTCGGCTTCGGCTACGCGCTGGTGCCGATGTACGAGGCGATCTGCACCGCGCTGGGCATCAACGTGCTGACGCTCAACGAGCAGCGCACCTCGGCGCACGCCGCTCGCGCCGACCGGACCAACACCCAGGTCGACACCAGCCGCACCGTCACGATCGAATTCGACGCCAACGCACGCGGCCCCTGGGACTTCCGCCCGGCGCAGCGCTCGGTCACCGTGCATCCGGGCGAGGTCGCCACCGTGATGTACGAGTTCCGCAACATCCAGGACCGCACGATGGCGGCGCAGGCCATCCCGAGCTATGCGCCGAAGCAAGCCACCGCGCACTTCAGCAAGCTCGAGTGCTTCTGCTTCAACGAATACGTGCTCAAGCCGGGCGAGTCGAAGACCTGGCCGGTGGTGTTCGTCATCGACCCGAAGCTGCCGAAGGACGTCTCCACCATCACGCTGTCCTACACCTTCTTCGAGGTCGGCGCCAGGGTGCCGTCCGCGCCTGGAGGCGGCTCATGAGCACGTCGCAGGATCCTCGCGGCGACCCGGCCTCGGCCGCAACCTCGCCGCGCACCTCGGCCGACGAACTGCGCGAGGTGGTGGCCCGCAAAGGCTCCTTCGTGCAGACGCTCAAGGCAGTGGCCTGGTCCTTCCTCGGCATCCGTCGCGGCGCCGGCTGGCAGGAAGACATCAGCCGGCTCAACCCGGTGCATGTCATCGTGGCCGGCCTGATCGGCGCGGCGCTGTTCGTCGGCGCGCTGGTGCTGCTGGTGCGCTGGATCGCCGCGGCGTCCTCGGGCTGAGACGGCGCCTTTTCCGATCCCCACCCCAGAACTCCCGAACAGAACACCCGGATCCAGGAGACCCATGATGGCGGCAAGCACCTCGGGCCATGCGCCCTACTATTACGTCCCGGCACCCTCGCGGCATCCGGTGATGATGTCGATCGGCCTGTTCTTCGTCGTGTTCGGCGCGGGCCAGTGGGTCAACGCCCATGCCTGGGGCATGTACTCGGTGCTGTTCGGGATGCTCTGGTGCGCCTTCGTGCTGCGCCAGTGGTTCGGCGAGGCCGCCACAGAGGCCGAAGGCGGTCTGCTCAGCGACCGGGTCGACCTCTCCTACCGCTGGAGCATGGCCTGGTTCATCTTCTCGGAAGTGATGTTCTTCGCGGCCTTCTTCGGTGCGCTGTACTGGGCGCGAATGCATTCGGTACCCAACCTGGGCGATGCGGAAAACGCGCTGCTGTGGCCGGACTTCAAGGCCGCCTGGCCCAGCTCGGTGGCCGGCGCCACCGCCTCGCCGGCGGGCACCGTCGAGCCCTTCCGGACCATGGGTCCGTGGCCACTGCCGACGATCAACACCGCGCTGCTGCTGACTTCGGGCGTCACGCTGACCATCGCGCACCATGCGCTGATCGCCGGCCGGCGGGCCTCGACCATCCTGTGGATGTGGATCACGGTCGCCCTGGGCGTGGTCTTCCTGGGCTGTCAGGCCTACGAGTACATGCACGCCTACCGTGACCTGAACCTGAAGCTGTCCTCGGGCATCTACGGCTCGACCTTCTACATGCTGACCGGCTTCCACGGCTTCCATGTGCTGGTGGGCACGCTGATGCTGCTGGTGATCACGATCCGGCTGATGAAGGGCCATTTCACGCCCCAGCGCCACTTCGGCTTCGAGGGCGCGGCCTGGTACTGGCACTTCGTCGACGTGGTCTGGCTGGGCCTGTACGTCATCGTGTACTGGATGTGAGGCGCACGCGGGGCCGCGCTCAGCGCCCCACCGGCAGGCCGGTGGGCGTGATCCAGCCCAGCAGGTAGCCCAGCATCAGGAACAGGAAGATGGCCACCGACACGCCGACCCGCACGGCCAGCGCGCGCGCCATCCTCTGCCTCGAGACCGAGGCGTCGGCGGGCGCCGAGGGGCCACGACGCAGCATGAACACCCCGGCCGCCCCCAGCGCGGCCAGGACGGCGACAAAGCCCAGCACGATGACGATCTTCATGGCCGGCGATTGTTCCAGCACCCGCGCCTGCCCGACAGCGCAGGAACCCGGTGTACGGCGGCGCTCGAGGGGGCTGGCGATCCTCGCCGCGCTGCTGATGATCGCGCTGACCGCCCGGCTCGGGCTCTGGCAGCTCGACCGCGCGCAGCAGAAACAGGCCCTCCAGGCCCAGCTGCAGGACCGTGATCGGCTGGCCGTGCTCGATGCCGCCGCGCTGGCCCGCACGCCCGCCCAGGTGCCGGATCAGGTGCAGCGCCGGGTGCGGCTGCAAGGCCGCTGGGTGCCGCAGGCCACCGTTTTCCTCGACAACCGGCCGATGGCGGGCCAGGTCGGCTTCCTGGTGCTGACGCCTCTGCGGCTCGACGACGGCAGCGCCGTGCTGGTGCAGCGCGGCTGGGTGCCGCGCCACCGCCTGCAGCGCGACCTGCTGCCGACCGTGCTCACGCCCGACGGCCCGATCCGCCTGCACGCGCGGGTGATCGCCCAGCCCTCGCGGCTGCGCGAGCTGGGTCCGCCCGCGCCGGCCGGCCTGATCCGCCAGAATCTGGACCTCGCCACCGCCGCCCGCGAGACCGGCCTGGCCCTGCGCCCGCTGGCGCTGCTGCAGCTCGATGGGCCCGGACAGCCGACCGGCACCGACGGCCTGCGCCGCGACTGGCCGGCACCGGACTTCGGCATCGAGCGCCACCACGGCTATGCCGCGCAGTGGTTCGCGCTCAGCGCGCTGGGCGCCGGACTGCTGCTGTGGTTCGGGCTGCTCCGGCCCCGACTCTCCTCCCGCCACGACCCGATCCGCCATGACCGATGATGCCCGCGCCCGGCCCCTGACCCTGGCGGTCCACGGCCTGCCCAGCCCGGAAGCTGCGCTGCGCAGCGCCGACCGCCGCACCCGGCTCGGCCGTCTCAAGATGCTGCTGGTGCTGCTGGCCTGCGCCTCGCCGGTCATCGCCTCCTACTTCACCTACCACGTCCTCAGGCCTCAGGCGCGCACCAACCACGGCGAGCTGATCGCCCCGATGCGCGAGCTCCCGGCCGCGGCCGCGCTGCCGCTGCAGGACCTGCAGGGCCGGGCGGTCGATCCGCGCACGCTGAAGGACCAGTGGCTGCTGGTGGTCGTCGCCGACGGCGACTGCGACGCGGCGTGCGAGCGGCTGCTGTATGCCCAGCGCCAGCTGCGCGAGTCGCTCGGCCGCGAGAAGGAGCGGCTCGACCGCGTCTGGTTCATCACCGGCGAGGCGCCGCCCCGGGCCGCGCTGCTGCCGGCGCTGGAGGGCGCGCAGGTGCTGCGCGTGCCGCGCGAGGCGCTCGGGCGCTGGCTGCGGCCGGCCGAGGGCCAGCCGCTGTCGGCCCACCTCTACGTCGTCGATCCGATGGGCCAGTGGATGATGCGCTTCCCGGCCGAATTCGAGCCGGCCAAGGCCAAGCGCGATCTCGACCGCCTGCTGCGCGCCGCCAGCTCCTGGGACCGGGAAGGCCGCGACCCGGCGATCGTGGGCGACGGGGCGGCGCGATGAAGGGCGCCCTGGATCTCGTCGACCTCGATCCGCTGCTGCCGATGCTCGGCTTCGGCGCCACGCTGGCGGCGCTGGCCCTGGGCTGGCTGCTGTGGCGCCAGCGCGGCGCGGACACCCCGGCCCGGCTGCGCGCGCTGACGCTGCTGGCACTGGTGCTGACCTTCGATCTGGTGCTGTTCGGCGCCTTCACCCGGCTGAGCGACTCCGGCCTGGGCTGCCCGGACTGGCCCGGCTGCTACGGCAGCGCCAGCCCGCTGGGCGCGCACGCCGAGATCACCGAGGCCCAGACCGCGATGCCCACCGGCCCGGTCACCCACCGCAAGGCCTGGATCGAGATGATCCACCGCTATCTGGCCACCGGCGTGGGCGCGCTGCTGACGCTGCTGATGATCTGGAGCGCGCTGGCGGTGCGGCGGCTGCGGCGCAGCGATCCGGCCGCGGCCGCGCGCATCGCGCCGGGCTGGGCGGCGCTGGGCTTCGTCTGGGTCTGCCTGCAGGGCGCCTTCGGCGCGCTCACCGTCACGATGAAGCTCTATCCGGCCATCGTCACCGCGCACCTGCTCGGCGGCATCGGCCTGCTGGCGCTGCTGGCGGTGCAGATGCAGCGCCACGATCCGCAGCCGCTGGCGCTGCCGGCCACGCTGCGCCATGCCGCCTGGGGCGTGCTGGCGCTGCTGGTGCTGCAGGTCGCGCTGGGCGGCTGGGTCAGCACCAACTATGCGGTGCTGGCCTGCCAGGACATTCCGACCTGCCAGGGCCGCTGGTGGCCGCCGATGGACTTCGAGTCCGGCTTCACGCTGCGCCGGCCGCTCGGCCTGCGTCCGGACGGCAGCGCCCTGCCCTTCGAGGCGCTGACCGCGATCCACATGGTGCACCGGCTCGGCGCGGTCGTGGTGCTGTCGGCGCTGCTGGCCTTCGGGTGCGCGCTGCGGCGCCAGCCCGGCGCGGCGCAGCCAGCGCGGCTGCTGCTCGGCCTGGCCGGGCTGCAGCTGCTGACCGGGCTGTCGAACGTGGTGCTGGACTGGCCGCTGCTGGCGGCGCTGCTGCACACCGGCGGCGCCGCGCTGCTGACAACCCTGATGGCGGCGCTGGTCGCGCGCAGCCATGCTGCAGCCCATCGCACCGTGCCGCGCGCCGCGCCCCTTCTGCAGCAGGCCACCGCACGCCCCTGATTCCACCGATACCGTGTTCTTTCCGGGAGATCCGCCATGAGCTCGACCACGCTGACCCCGAGCGCCTCGCCGCTGTCGCGCTGGCGCCAGTACATCGCGCTGACCAAGCCGCGGGTGATCCAGCTGATCGTGTTCTGCGCGCTGATCGGCATGCTGCTGGCGGTGCCGGGCGTGCCGGGTCCGCATGAGCTCGGGCTGGCGCTGGCCGCCTCGGTCGGCATCGGGCTGGTGGCCAGCGCGGCGGCGGCCTTCAACTGCCTGATCGAGCAGCACATCGACGCCCGCATGAAGCGCACCGCCTGGCGCCCGACCGCCCGCGGCGACCTGAGCCGCGGCCAGGCGCTGCTGTTCTCGGCCGGGCTCGGCGGCGCCGGCATGGTGCTGCTGCACCAGGCGGTCAACCCGCTGACCGCCTGGCTGACCTTCGGCACCTTCGTCGGCTACGCGGTGGTCTACACCGTGATCCTCAAGCCGCTGACGCCGCAGAACATCGTCATCGGCGGCGCCTCCGGCGCGATGCCGCCGCTGCTGGGCTGGACCGCGCTGACCGGCGAGGTCAGCCCCGAGGCGGTCGCTCTCTTCCTGATCATCTTCCTGTGGACGCCGCCGCACTTCTGGGCGCTGGCGCTGTACCGCGCCGAGGACTACGCGCGCGCCGGCCTGCCGATGCTGCCGGTCACGCACGGCAGCGAGTTCACCCGGCTGCAGATCCTGCTCTACACCATCGTGCTGGTGCCGGCGACGCTGCTGCCCTTCATGCAGGGCCTCAGCGGCCTGCCCTATCTGGTCGCGGCGCTGGTGCTGGGCCTGATGTTCATCGCCCGGGCGTGGAAACTCTGGCGCGGCTACAGCGAATTGCTGGCCCGCAAGACCTTCCGCTTCTCGATCTGGCATCTTTCGCTGCTGTTCGGCGCGTTGCTGATCGACCATTACCTGAGACCCTGGCTGTGACCGAGACCCGTCCCCGACGACACGCACCCGCTTTTTCAACCCATCCCTCGCGACGCCGTCTGCTGCGCCGCCTGCCCGCCGCGCTGGCGCTGCTCGGCGGCACAGCCACGCTGCTGGCTGGCTGCGAGCGCAGCCCCTCGCCCGTCGCCTTCAAGTCGCTCGACATCACCGGCGCCGACTACGCACGCCAGCTCGCGCTGACCGACGCCCGCACCGACCAGCCCTTCCTGCTGTCGAACCTGAAGGGCAAGGTCGTGGTGGTGTTCTTCGGCTTCACGCAATGCCCGGATGTCTGCCCGACCACGCTGGGCGCGCTGGCCGAGACTCGCCAGCTGCTCGGTGCGGACGGCGACAAGCTGGTGGGCGTCTTCGTCACCGTCGATCCGAAGCGCGACACCGCCGCGCTGATGAAGGCCTATGTGGGCAGCTTCAGCCCGGACTGGGTGCCGCTGCGCGGCGCGGCCGACGAGATCGCCGCTGCCGCCAAGGAGTTCAAGATCTTCTACCGCGAAGTGCCGGGCAAGACCGAGAGCAGCTACACCATCGATCACACTGCGGCGTCCTACGTCTTCGACACCCAAGGCAAGGTGCGACTCTACGTGCGCCACAACACGCCGCCTGCGGATCTGGCCGCCGACATTCGCACGCTGCTGGCTCAGGCCAGCTGAACGGCGGCCAGGCGCCCGTCAGGCGGTGACGCGGAAGCGCGCCACGGCGTCGACCAGCTGTTCGGCCTGGGACTTGAGCGTGCCGGCAGCCGCCGCCGACTGCTCCACCAGCGCGGCGTTCTGCTGCGTGGCGCGGTCCATCTGGGTGACGGCCTGACCGACCTGGGCCACGCCGGTGCTCTGCTCGGCGCTGGCAGCGCTGATCTGCGCGACGATGCTGCTCACCCGGCGGATCGACTCCACCACCTCACCGACCGAGCGGCCGGTCTGGTCGACCAGCGACACACCCTGCTCGACGCGCTCGACGCTGGTCGAGATCAGCGCCTTGATCTCGCGCGCGGCCTCGGCCGAGCGCTGCGCGAGGTTGCGCACCTCGGTGGCCACCACCGCGAAGCCGCGGCCCTGCTCGCCGGCGCGTGCCGCCTCGACTGCGGCGTTCAGCGCCAGGATGTTGGTCTGGAAGGCGATCGAGTCGATCACGCCGATGATGTCGCCGATCTTGCGCGAGGCCTCGCTGATGCCACCCATCGTGCCGACCACCTGCGACACCATCTCGCCGCCGCGTGAGGCCAGCGCGGAGGCCTCCCGGGCCAGCCCATCGGCTTCGCGGGCATGGTCTGCGTTGTGGTTGACGGTCGCACCGAGCTGATCCATCGTCGCAGCGGTCTGTTGCAGCGCTGCGGCTTGCTGCTCGGTGCGCGAGCTCAGATCGATGTTGCCTTGCGCGATCTGCGCGCTGGCAGCGGCGACGCTGACCGCGTTCTCGCGCACGGTGCCGACCACCTCGGTCAGCGACAGGCGCATCGCCTCCATCGCCTGCATCATGCGGCCGAGCTCATCCTCGCCAGCGCGCAGCCGCTCCGACGAGAGATCCCCAGCGGCAATGCGCTCGGCCATGCGGCGCGCATCGTCGGTGGCCTGCAGGATCGAGCCCACGATCGAGCGCGCCAGCAGACCGCACAGACCCACCATGAGCACCGACAGGCCCAGGACCAGCCACTCGTTGCGCTGCAGCCGGTCGGTCCGCGCCTGCAGCGAAGCTTTCAGCGCCTCGGAGGCCTGGGCATGGACCGCGAAAAGCTGGTCGATCGCCCGGGTGACCGCCTGGAAGTACTCGGCAGGCGGCATCGTCGGCGACTCGGCCTCGGTGATGCGCGTGCGCATCACCTCCCGCGCCTGATCCACGCTGGCGCGGGCCTGCTCGATCGGGCCGGTCAGGCGCTCGCGCAATGCCGGATCGTGCTCGAGCGCCTTGTCCAGCGTCACCAGCGTCGAGTGGAGATCACCGCGGGCCGCCTCGCTCAGGCCGCTCAGCGTCGCGCGAGCGGTCACCGAGATCTCGCCACTGGCCAGGATGGCGGAGCCAAGCCCGCGGGCCTTGCCCAGTTGCTCGGTCAGCCGCGGCATCTGGGTCATGGTCGCGATGATGAGGTGATAGGACACCGGCTCGGGATCCAGGTCCAGGCCATAGTGAGACACCACCCGACCGTGCAGATCGATCTGCAGCTCGACCAGTTCGGAATGTGCGGCGAAGCTGGCCGGACCGGCCAGCTGGCGCTGCGCGATCTGGGTCGACAGCGTCTTCCACTGTTGCTGCATCCGCTGCCAGCCCTCGGTGAACTTCGGATCAGCGATCGCAGAGGCCTGCTCGGCCAACACGCCCAGTGCCTGATCGACTTCACGCTGACGCTCGGCGCGTTGCCCCTCGGCCTCGGCCTTGCCGCCCAGCACCGTCGCGGTCAGCCCGCGATGCTGCTGGGTCAGCTTGATCAGCTTCAACATCGCGGCGGACGGTGCCAGACCGGCGACCTCGTGCTGGGTGTAGCGGAGCTCGCTGTGCGCATCCACGATGTAGTAGGTCATCGGTGGCGCCAGCATCAGTGCGCACAGCAGCGCCAGCAGGCCGAACTTGCGCGACAGGCTCAGCCGGTGAATCAGGTTGCTCATCTTGAACTGCTCGTGAGGTCATGACCGGCGCCTGTGGCACGGACCCCCCGTCCGCCACCTGGCCGGCACCGCGGATTTATCGGTTCGAGTGCGGGTATTCAGCAAACGGAACAGCGGCCCTTGCACCCGCCATCAGCGCGGACTGTCCCCACCGGTCTGGTGCATCGCCGACCGCCGACACGCGGGGCGGCCGATCTGACCGGCGATGCACATTCTTTTTGCACTTAAGTCTGGCAAGGGCCTGCCTAGCATCCGTCCCATGCCGTCCACGCCCCGCCATCACCGCATCGTGCACCCACGCCGCAGCACCTGGGGCGTGATGCGCGACGTGCTGTTCGCGCTGTTCCTGCGCGAGCTCAAGACCCGGCTCGACGGCCGCTGGACCACCGCGCTGTGGGTGATCGGCGAGCCGCTGGCCGGCGCGCTGCTGATGCTGGCGCTCTACACGCTGATGCGCGCCCGCGAGATCGCCGGTGTCGACACGGTGCTGTTCCTGCTGAGCGGACAGCTGTCGTTCATGCTGCTGCGCTCGCTGGTGCTGCGGCTGATGGAGAGCATCGACGCCAATCTGGGGCTGTTCGCCTACCGGCAGGTGCGCCCGGTCGATGCGGTGCTGGCGCGCGCCGGGGTGGAGCTGGCGATCTTCGGCGGCATGGCGCTGCTGATCCTGCCGGGCGCGGCGTGGGCGGGCCACGGCCTGCTGCCGCACGACCCGCTCGGGCTGCTGCTGGCGCTGCTGCTGCTGCTGCTGCTCGGACTGGCGGGCGGACTGCTGGCCGCCGTCGGCACGCATGGCGCGCTGGCGCTGCTGAGGCCCGTGCTGAAGATGGCCTTCATGCCGCTCTACCTCGGCTCCGGCGCCGTCGTGCCGCTGGCGCATCTGCCGCAGGGCCTGCGGGAGTGGCTGCTGCTCAGCCCGCTGCCGCACCTGATCGAGTCGATCCGCATTGCGCTGTTCGGTCCGACCTATGCGGCGCCACAGGGCATCGGCCTGACGCTGCCGCTGGTCTGGGCCGGCCTGGCCACGCTGCTGGCGCTGACCCTGCTGCAGCTGCGCGGCGACCGGCTTCAGGTGGCCTGACCATGCTGGAGATCATCGGCCTGTGCAAGAGCTATCCCGGACGGTCGGGGCCCCGTCCGGTCTTCCACGACTTCAGCCTGTCGGTGCCGGATGGGCTGAGCATCGGCCTGATCGGGCCGAACGGGGCCGGCAAGTCGACGCTGATGCGCCTGCTCGGCGGCCTGGAGCGGCCCGATCGCGGCCGCATCCTGACCGACGAGCGCATCTCCTGGCCGATCGGCCTGGCCGGTGGGCTGCAGGGCTCGCTGACCGGGCGCGACAACGTGCGCTTCGTCTGCCGCGTTCATGCCAGCGACCACGCCGCGCTGCGCGAGCGCGAAGCCTTCGTCGAGGACTTCGCCGAGATCGGCGAGGCCTTCGACCTGCCGGTCAAGGGCTATTCCTCGGGCATGCGCTCGCGGCTGATGTTCGGCCTGGCGATGGCCTTCGACTTCGACACCTATCTGATCGACGAGGTCACCGCGGTCGGTGACGCGGCCTTCCGCGCCAAGTCGCGCCGGCTGCTGGAGGCGAGGCTCGGCCAGGCACGCGTCATCTACACCAGCCACAACATGGACGAGATCGCGCGGCTGTGCCAGCGGGTGGTGCTGCTGCGCCCCGGTGCGGCGCCGACGCTGCACGAGAGTGTGCGCGAGGGCATCGCCGCTTACCAGCAGCTCGGGCGCGAGCAGACCCGCTCGCCCGTGGCGGTCCACGGAGACGCGGCATGAGCGCCCCGCCCCGTCTGGCCGCCCTGCTGACCCCGGCTCGGCTGGCGCTGCTGCTGATCGGCCTGCCCATGCTGCTGGCCTCGGTCTACTTCGGCCTGATGGCGCAGGATCGCCATGTCAGCACCTCGGTGCTCACGGTGCGCCGCGCCCATGACGAGCCGGCCGGCGCCGGCGGCCTGGCGATGCTGCTGGGCGGCGCGGGCGGCGCCGCGCAGGAAGATGTGCGGCTGCTGCGCGACTACATGCTCTCGGAAGGCCTGCTGCACCAGCTCGACGCCCGCTTCGGGCTGCGCGCGCACTACGGCGCCCCGAAGCGCGACCTGCTCTACCGGCTCGCGCCCGACAGCCTGCGCGAGGATCTGGCCGACTACTGGCGCGCGCGCACCTCGGTGCGGCTCGACGAGCTCAGCGGCCTGCTGACGGTGCAGGTCCAGGCCTTCGATCCGGTGATGGCGCAGCAGCTCAACGCCGCGCTGCTGGCCGAGTCGGAGCGCTTCGTCAACACGATCTCGCAGCGCATCGCCACCGAGCAGATGGGCTTCGCGCAGCGCGAGCTCGAGCGCGCCGAGCAGGCGCTGGCCACCGCACGCGCCGAGCTGCTGGACTTTCAGGCCCGCCACCAGGTGATCGACCCGCTGGCCGATGCCCAGGCCAGCGGTGCGCTGGCGGCCGAGCTGCGCGCCCAGCTGGCACGGCTCGAGTCGGAGCTGAGCACCAAGCAGACCTATCTGAATCCGGAGGCGGCCGAGCTGGTGACGCTGCGCGCCCAGGTCGCGGCGCTGCGGCTGCAGATCGAGCGGGAGTCGCGTCTGGCCACCCGTGCGGGCCGCCAGCCGGACACCACGCAGACGCTGCACCGCCTCGCCGCCGACTTCCGCGAGCTCCAGGCCCGCCATGCGCTGGCCGAGGCGCGCCAGCGCAGCGCGCTCGGCTCGGTCGAGGCCATGCGCATCGAGGCCGGGCGCAAGGTCCGCAACCTGGTCGTGATCGAGCCCCCCACCCGGCCCGAGCGCGCCGAGTACCCCCACGCCGCCGCCAGCCTGCTGACGCTGCTGCTGAGCTGCGTGGTGCTCTACGGCATCGTGCGCCTGACGGTGGCGACCGTGCGGGAACACCAGGACTGATCCAGACCGGACCGCACACGAGACGCCCATGAAACGCCCCCTCCTGTCCACCGCCCGGCCCACCCTGCTCGCGCTGCTGGCGACGTTGACGCTGCTGCTGGCACTGCCGGGTGCCGGCGCGCAGACGCCCGCCCCCGCTGCACCAGCGACACCGCCCACCTTCGGCTGCGCGCCGGTCTTCGGCAGCCAGCTCTTCGGCGGACGCTTCGCGCAGCAGTCGCTCGGCGGCTTCAATCCGGACTACCGCATCGCGCCGGGCGACCGGGTGACGCTGCGGCTGTGGGGCGCCTTCAGCCTCGACACGACCCAGGCGGTCGATCCGCGCGGCCATCTCTTCCTGCCCAGCATCGGCCCGGTACGGGTGCAGGGCGTGCGCAATGCCGAGCTCGACGCGGTGGTGCGCGAGCAGGTCGCGCGCACCTACCGCGCCAACGTGCACAGCTACGCCAGCCTGGAGGCCGCGCAGCCGGTCAAGGTCTACGTGACCGGCTTCGTGCGCCAGCCCGGCCTGTATGGCGGCCTGTCGTCGGACTCGGTGCTGCGCTACCTCGACCTGGCCGGCGGCATCGATCCGGAGCGCGGCAGCTTCCTGGCGGTCGAGCTGCTGCGCGCCGGCGAGCTGCGCGCGCGCATCGATCTCTACCGCTTCCTGCTGGAGGGCCGCATCGAGCCGCTGCAGCTGCAGGACGGCGACACGCTGCTGGTGGCGCCGCGCCGCACCAGCGTGAAGGTCTCCGGCGAGGCGGCCAACGCCTGTGCCTTCGAGTTCGACGGCCCGCGCCTGGACGGCGCGGCACTGATGGCGCTGGCCCGCCCGCGTCCCGGCGCGACCCACATGGCGGTGGTGCGCCAGCGCGGCCCCGAGCGCCGCAGCGAATATCACCCGCTGGCCGAGGCCGGCGCGGTGCTGCTGGACGACGGCGACGAGGTCAGCTTCACCGCCGACCGCATGCCCGGGACCCTCCTGGTGCGCATCGAGGGCGCGCACCGCGGCGAGCGCACCCTGGTGCTGCCCTACGGCGCGCGGCTGGCCGACGCGCTGGCGCGGCTGCGCCCGGCGCCGCTGGCCGATCTGGGCGCGCTGCAGCTGCAGCGCCGCTCGATCGCGCAGCGCCAGAAGGAGATGCTCGGCCAGGCGCTCGACCGGCTGGAGGCGCAGGCGCTGACCGCCCGCTCGGCCACCAACGAGGAAGCCCAGCTGCGCGGCCGCGAGGCCGAACTGGTGCTGCAGTTCACGGGCCGCGCCCGCCAGATCGAGCCGCGCGGCCAGCTGGTGCTGCCCGACCCGACCCGCGCCGGCGACACCCCGCTGGAGGACGGCGACACGCTCGTCGTGCCTGAGCGCTCGGCGCAGGTGGCGGTGCATGGCGAGGTGCTGTTCCCGATGGCCATCGGCCACGACCCGACGCGACGCGTCGACGACTACCTGCGCCTGGCCGGCGGCCCGTCCCAGCAGGCCGACACCAGCCGGGTGCTGCTGCTGAAGAGAAACGGCACCGTGGTCGAGACCCGCGGCGATGTCGTGCCCGCCCCCGGCGACGAGCTGATGGTGCTGCCCAAGGCCGAGACCAAGCGGGTCGAGGTGGCGCGCGGCATCACGCAGGTGCTCTACCAGATCGCGGTGGTGGCGAAGGTGGCGCTGGGCTTGTGAAGCGAATGAGGATGTAGACCATGAAGACCCTGTTCTGGATTCCCCCATGGTTCGCCCACGGCGACCCGTTCTTCTTTCAGAACTGCCTGCGCAAGCATCTGATTCCCCAGGCCAACCTCCTGGCGGGGGTGGGCTTCCAGGTCGATCTCGTCCTGCCCGAGCTCATGGCGGGCGCCCGCGCACTGATCGATTCCCGGATCCGGGTGATCGATCTGGATGCGGCCGCCTGCCTCACGCTGGGCGCAGGTCGAGCCGACCCCAGCGTCACGCTTTACCAGCAGCCCGAGCATGGGCTCACGCAGCACATTCAGGCAGGCCTTCGATCGATGCTGGCCGACGCCTATGACTGCATCCTGCTGTGGGAAACGCCGGTGCCTTTCCTGGAGCGCATGTATCCGGATGCGCTGATCGTCCACCAGATGCCAGGCGCCTTCAGCCGAGTGCCCTATCCGCACACGGTGACCTTTGACCCCCAGGGGCTGTTCCGCCACGGCACGCTCTTCACCGAAGCCGACACGATCCGCAACCAGTCTGCCAGCAGCGAAATCCGGGATCTGGTCGAGGCCTTCAAGCAGATCTCGCGCAGCACGATGGCAGAGCTGCAGCCCTTCAGGCGACGGGATCTTGACGCCTCGGGCCGCTGGAAATCCCTGCAGCTGGTGCCACTGCAGGTCTCGGCCCACTACGCCTTCATGGCGGACACCGGATTCGGCAGTCAAGCCGAATTCCTGCTGCATGTGCTGAACCGGGCCGACCCAGAGACCGGTCTGGTGGTCACACAGTACATCACCCCCAGGATCCAGGATGCCATCCTGACCCCGGAGCTGAGCGCTCAGCTGCGCTCCAGGTGGCCCAACCTGATCCATCGCCCGGAATTCGATCGCATTCCCGGCATTTCCCAGTACCTGACCAGCCTGGTCGACGAGGTCGTGACCTGCTCGTCATCCGTCGCGCTGCAGGCGATGGTCTGGCATCGACGCCTGCGGGTCATCCAGCCGACCTTCCTGGCCCCGCATGCCAGCGGCACCGAGCCCTTCGATGTGCTGCAGCGCGAGCAGGACGCGACGCTCGGCTTCATGCTGGGCCGGCATCAGGTGCTGGCTCGCCGCGTCGTCGAGGACGCCGGTTTCCTGACAGCCCTGCTGGAGGAGCTGGTCGCGCGTCGGCGTGCCGGTCGGACCGGCATCGACGCCCTGGTGCCCTTCCATCAGATCGACCCTGATTACAACCAGGATCTGATGACCCGCTTCAACGCGGGCCGGGCCGCCAAGGATCTGGGCGGCGGCAACGAGTCCTTCGCCGCGTCGCACAGGGAGCGGAGCCGGTTCACGAAAGCCTGTGCAGAGCCAGGGATCAAGGCCATTTCCTTCGATGTCTTCGACACCTTGTTGCGCCGCCCCACCGAGACTCCGGCAGACCTCTATCGCTTCCTGGATCCCGCAGCAGCCCGGGTGGCGGATGGACGCGTCGAGGACTTTTCCCGTCTCCGGCTCCAGGCCGAGCTGCAGGTGCGCGAAAGCAGCACGCAGGGGGAGATCACGCTGGAGGAGATCTACGCCCACATCGGCCGCCAGTACGGACTCGATGCGGTCACGCTGCAACGTCTGCAAGACCTGGAAATCTCGACCGAGCTGCAATGCATCGAGGCCCGCGAGACAGGCCGGCGCCTCTGGGACATCGCACGCGCCAGCGGGCGGGCGATCCATCTGATCTCCGACATGTATCTGCCCCAAGGCGTGCTTGAAGCCATGTTGGCCAAGGCAGGCTACGAAGGCTGGAAAACGCTCTTTGTGTCGAGCACTCACCGGGTGCGCAAGAAGGAAGGTGGCCTGTTCGACATCGTCCTGCAGCAACTGGGGCTGGCGCCGAGCGAGCTTCTCCACGTCGGAGACAACAAGGTCGCTGACGTCGAGCAGCCGGCGCTGCGTGGCATCAAGACCTTCCGTATCTCCCGGGCGCTGGACAGGATGCGCGGCAACAGCCTCTACGCCAGCATCTACCCGGCCCGACAGGGGGCTGGAGAAAAGGCCCGTTCGGCCATCGCAGGCCTGACCGCGATGACGCTTTTCGAGCGCCCTTCAGGCGAGCTGGAAAAGACCTCGCATTTCCAGGGCAGCGCGTATCAGCTGGGCTACGCGGCCCTGGGCCCGGTCATCGCCGGCTTCATGCTCTGGCTGGGCCGTCAGGCGCAGCGCGACGGCATCAGCCACCTGCATTTCCTCTCGCGCGAGGGCTGGTTGCTGCGCCAGGTCTACGACGCGCTGCACCTCGATGACGGCCAAGCACCGCCCTCGAGCTATCTGTACGCCTCACGTCGCGCCACCCGGGTGGCCAACCTTCGGCAGCGCGCAGACATCATCGCGCTCGCTGGCCAGCCCTACCGAGGCGGCACCACGCTCGGCAAGCTGCTGAGCAGCCGATTCGGACTGTCTGTCCAGGATCCCGACCTGGCGCAGGTGGCGCAAGAGTTCGGCTACGACGGCCTGGAAGCCACCCTGAGCGCAGAGGCAGATTGCAAGGCACGGTTCACGCAGCTCTGCCTGCGGCTTGGCACCCGCATCCTGCAGGTGGCCAGCGAGGAACGAGAGGCCTATCTGAGCTACCTCCAGAGCACCTCGATCGCCGCCCAGCCACGACCGGCCGTCGTCGACCTGGGCTGGAAAGCCAACATGCAGGGCGCGCTGGGTCAGTTGCTGGGCCGTCCGCTGGACGGCTACTACTACGCCACGCTGCAGGACGCCCAGGCCTGGCTGGAGCGCGGACACCTGTTGCGCGCCTACGCGGGAGACTTCCTGTCAGCCGCTCAGCCCGGTTGTGTGGTGTCGAACAGGCATCTGCTCGAATTCATGGTCTGCCATGTCGAACCCAGCCTGATCCGAATGCAGCAGAGTGCCCGAGGCATGCTTCCGGTCTTCCGGGAAGAGGAAGGGCTGGGCACGCGCAGGATCCTGATCGAGGAGATTCACCGCGGCGCGATCCAGTTCGCCCATGACCTGCGCACCCACTTCGGGACACTGCGCTCACAGCTCTGGATCGATCCGGCACTGGCCGAGCGCACGCTGGCCTCGTTCATCAGCACGCCTCATGCCGCTGACGCTGCGCTGTTCTGCGGCCACAGCTTCGAAGACGCGATGGGCGGCGTTGACAGGCAATACATCGTTGCCCCGGAGCCCACGGCCGCACCATCGGCCTCCGTCTGGAAAGCCGGCGCTGCCGTGCTCGGCCGGCAGCGGGCTGCGGCAGCAGCACCGCGGCCCAAGACAAAAGCGGGCACGCATGCCGCCATCGTTGTGCCCCAGCCCACCGCCCCCGCCAGCACGGAAGACGAGGATCCCAAGCCGGAGATGTCGATGTGGCTGCGACGCATGGAAGCTCACCTGATCCAGCACATCACATCGGAGAGAAAACTGAACAAGTACCTTCGGGACCGGGAGAGCTTCTTCGCCGACTCCAGCAACCCCCTCGCGCGCACCTGGATCCGCCTCGTCAAATGAGCGGCCCCGACACGGCCGACACGGCCAGCCATCCTGCAATGCGCCTGAAGCTGCAGGCCAAGGATCCACGCACAGTCCGGGAGCTGCGTGCGCGGGGACTCGAATGCCAGAGCGGTCTGCAGATCGGATCAAGGCTGACGGCAGAAACGCCCATCCGACTGGGCTCCGCCATGCTGATCGGATCCTGCGAACTGGGTGCGTTCACCTATGTCGGTGCCGGCTCAGAGATCCGGAATGCGCGCATCGGACGTTTCTGCTCGATCGCTGCCAATGTGGCCCTGGGTCCCGCCGAGCACCCGCTGGACTGGGTCAGCTCGCATCCTGTCGGCTTCGACGGGGTGCGGTATTTCGACGGGCACCCCGACTGGGCGGCCTTCACCAGCACCGAAGTGCGCTTCCGGGGCAATTCGCGCAGCACCCACATCGGTCATGACGTCTGGATCGGCCGCAACGCGATCGTCCGCCAGGGCGTCACGGTCGGCGACGGGGCCGTCGTCGCGGGGGGAGCGTTTGTGAATCGGGATGTCGCCCCCTACACGATCGTCGCGGGCACACCTGCCAGGGTCATCCGAACGCGCTTCGACCCCCAGCTGATCGAGCAGCTTTCCGCACTGCAATGGTGGCAATGGCGACTGGACCGCCAGAGAACCGGTCTCGACTTCTCGAACGTGACGGATTTCGTCACTCGGCTCGCCCAGCTGCTGGAGCGCGGCCAGCTGCAGGCCTTCACGCCGACCCGTCATGACCTGCACCGCCAGAACGACGAGCTGGTGATCGAGTCGCTTCCCGTCCTCCCGCCCTCTCTCGCCAATCCATCCTGACCATGCCGCATCTGCCCCCCCTCACCCACGCCCGCCGCGTCATCGCGATGGAAATCGACGCCCTCTCGGCCATGTCCGCTCGCCTGGGCCCCGAGTTCGAGCGCGCGGTCGACCTGATCCTGCGCTGCCCGCGCCGCGTCATCGTCTGCGGCATGGGCAAGTCCGGCCACATCGGGCGCAAGATCGCCGCGACGATGGCCTCGACTGGCACGGCCGCCTTCTTCGTGCATCCCGGCGAGGCCTTTCACGGCGATCTCGGCATGATCCTGCCGGAGGACGTCGTGCTGCTGATCTCCAACAGTGGCGAGACCGACGAGCTGGTGCGGCTGCTGCCCTTCCTGCAGCAGCAGGGCAATGCGCTGGTGGCGATGACCGGCCGCGCCGACTCGGCGATCGGGCGCGCGGCCGACGTGGTGCTCGACATCGGCGTCGAGTGCGAGGCCTGCTCGAACAACCTGGCGCCGACCAGCTCCACCACCGCGACGCTGGTGATGGGCGACGCGCTGGCCGTCACGCTCTCGGTGCTCAAGGGCTTCCGGCCGGAGGACTTCGCGCGCTTTCATCCGGGCGGCAGCCTGGGCCGGCGCCTGCTCACGCGCGTGTCCGACGTGATGCAGCGCGAGCGGCTGCCCTTCTGCGCCGAGACGGCCTGCTTCCGCGAGGTGGTCCACGCCATCACCCGGGGTCGGCTGGGCCTGGTGCTGGTCGGCACGCCAGCGGCCCTGGCGGGCATCATCACCGACGGCGACATCCGCCGCGCCTTCGAGCGCCATGCCAATCCGATGACGCTCGCCGCCACCGACATCATGAGCGCACGCCCGCGCACCGTCGCCGCCGACACCCGGCTGGCCGAAGCCGAGAGCTGGATGCGCGAGCTGCGCGTGCAGGCGCTGGTGGCGCTGGATGTCCACCAGCAGGTCTGCGGCATCGTGCAGCTGCTCAGCCAGGAGCCGGGTTGGGGCACCACGGCCGGCGCAGCGCTGGCGCAGACCGCAGAGACGGCGGCCGCGACGGCCGAGATGGCCGTCGCGGCCGACTGAACACGCACCCTTCGATCATGCATCCCGGCCGGCCATCCCTGGAATCGACACCGCGCTCAGCCCACGGCACGCAGGATCCGCGACCCGGCCTGGCCCGTCTGACCGCCGGCCTGCGCCGTGTGCCGACGCTGGCGGCGATGCTGCCCGAGTGGCGGCTGGTCGACCGGCGCGCGCCCACCGATGTCGCGGCCGTCATGGCCTGGGGCCACCGGCCCAGCGCCGAGGTCGCCGAGACCTTCGCCGCGCGCCACGGCCTGGCGCTGATCCGCATCGAGGACGGCTTCCTGCGCTCGGTCGAGCTGGGCAGCCGCTGCCCGCCACTGTCCATCGTCGTCGACGATCTGGGCGGCATGCACTACGACGTGCAGCGACCCTCGCGACTGGAGCAGCAGATCCTGCAGCCGCGCGACGGCGCCGCGATCGCGCGCGCGCTGGCGCTGCAGCAGCAGTGGGTCGAGACACGGGTGTCGAAGTACAACTCCGTGCGCGACGGTCTGCCCGGTGCGCTGCGCCATGAGGCCGCGCAGACCCCGGTGCTGGTGATCGACCAGACCGCCGGCGACGCCTCGATCACCGGCAGCGGCGCCGATGCGGCCCGCTTCCTGCGCATGCTCGAGGCCGCGCTCGACGAGCATCCACACGCGCCAGTCTGGCTGAAGGTGCATCCGGACGTGATCGCCGGGCGGCGTCGCGGCCACTTCGAGGCGATGAGCGCAGCCGCCTCGGCGCGGGTCACGCTGATCGCCGGTGACGTGCATCCGCCAGCGCTGCTGGAGGTCTGCCGCGCGGCCTATGTGGTCAGCTCGCAGATGGGCTTCGAGGCCCTGCTGCACGGCCGCCCGGTGCGCTGCTTCGGCCTGCCCTTCTACGCCGGCTGGGGCCTGACCGAGGACCACCTGCCCGCGCCTGAGCGCCGGCGCGGGCAGCCGCGCACGCTGGCCGATCTGGTCCATGCCGCGCTGATCGAGCATCCGCGCCATCTGGATCCCGAGACCGGCCGTCGCTGCGAGCCCGAGCGGCTGATCGAGCATCTGGCACTGCAGCGGCAGATGCGCGCGCGCTGGCCGGCGCAGGTGCAGACGCTGGGCTTCTCGCGCTGGAAACGGCCGATCGTGCAGGTCTTCCTGCAGGGCAGCGCGGTCGAGCCGGTGCGCCGGCCGCAGCAGCTCGACCCGGCGCAGGCCGTGGCGGTCTGGGGCCGGCGCGACCTGCCGGGCCTGCAGCCGGGCACGCCGGTGCTGCGGCTGGAGGACGGCTTCGTGCGCTCGGTCGGCCTGGGTGCCGAGCTGGTGCGGCCGCTGTCGTGGATCGTCGATGACCTGGGGCTTCACTTCGACGCCAGCCGCCCGAGCCGGCTCGAACAGCTGCTGCAGCACCACGCCTTCGACGAGCCGCTGCGCCGGCGCGCTGCCATCCTGCGCCAGGCGCTGATCCAGGCGGGACTCACGAAATACAACGTCGGCCAGGGCGACTGGCGCCGGCCCGAGGGCCCGCGCCGGGTGGTGCTGGTGCCCGGCCAGGTCGAGACCGACGCCTCGATCCGCTGGGGCTGCGCGCAGGTGCGCGACAACGCCGCGCTGCTGGCGGCGGCGCGTCGCGCCGAGCCCGGGGCCTGGCTGGTCTACAAGCCGCATCCGGACGTGCTCGCCGGCCTGCGCCGCGGCGAGCGCGACACGGTCGTGCCCGGCCGCGACTGCGACGAGGTGGTCACCACCGCCCCGATGCACCGGCTGCTCGACCAGGTCGACGCGGTGCATGTGATGACCTCGCTGGCCGGCTTCGAGGCGCTGCTGCGCGGGCGCGAGGTCATCACCTGGGGCCTGCCCTTCTACGCCGGCTGGGGCCTGACCGACGACCGCGCGCCGCCCGAGTCGCCGGCACTGCGTCGGCGCCAGCGCCGGCTGCAGCTCGACGAGCTGGTCGCCGCGGCGCTGATCCTCTATCCGACCTATGTCAGCCGCCGCTCGGGTGCCTTCACCACGCCGGAGCGGGCGCTGCGCGAGCTGATCGAGTGGCGCGACACGCCGTCCACCCGCGGCGAGCGGCTGCAGCGCCTGCGCCGCCAGCTCCGGCTGAAGCTGCTGGGCACGCTGGCGCGGCTGCTCGGGCGCTGAAGACGATCGCCCTCATGCCCGGACAGGCATGAGCGGGATTGGCCGCCGGGCGGCGCACTTATCCCGCCTTTCCCGCCGCGGGGCCTGCGCTGAAATCTCGGCAGAGATTGCCGATCCAGACCCCACCGATGCCCGCCCCCACGTCACCGCCCGCCCCCGAGGCCGACGCCACCGCGCCGGCGGTCTGGCCGACGGCCCTGCGCGCCCTGGCCAGGCACAGCCGCACGCTGATGCTGCAGGGGCCGATCGGCTGGTTCTTCGACCGGCTCGCCCGGGTGCTGCAGCAGCAGGGCCAGAGCGTCACCAAGGTGCATTTCAACGGCGGCGACGAGCTGTTCTGGCGCCATCCGGACGCACTGCGATTCACCGGCCGGATCGAGTCGCTCGACGGCTGGCTGCGCACGCTGGTGCGCGCCCGCCACATCGACGCGATCGTGCTGTTCGGCCAGATGCGGCCGGTGCACTGCATCGCCCGGCAGGTGGGGCGTGAACTGGGCATCGAGGTCTTCGTGCTCGAGGAAGGCTATCTGCGCCCCGACCATGTGACGATCGAGCGACGTGGCGTCAATGCGCTGTCGCGGCTGCCGCGCGCGGCCAGCTTCTATGCCCAGCACCAGCCGGAGGCCCAGCTACCGCCACTGCCGGCTCCGCTGCCGACCGACCAGCGCATGGGCCGCACCGCGGGACTGGCGATGCGCTACTACCTGGCGGCGCTGCTGCGCCACTGGCGCTATCCGAACCGGGTCCATCATCGCTCGCTCGATCCGGTCGGCGAGGGCTGGCGCTGGTTCACCGGCGGCCTGCGCAAGCCGCTGCACGCCTGGCACGAGCGCGGCCTGCAGCAGCGACTGTGCAGCACGCCCCTGTCACGGCGCTGGTTCCTGGTGCCACTGCAGGTGCATGACGACAGCCAGATCCGCCATCACTCGCGCTTCGCCAGCATGGAGGACTTCATCGAGGAGGTGATGGTCGCCTTCGCCACCCAGGCCGCACCCGACCTGCACCTGGCGATCAAGCACCATCCGATGGACCGGGCCTATGTCGACTACCGCCGGCTGATCGATGCTTTAAGCCACCGGCTCGGCCTGGACGGCCGGGTGCACTGCCTGCACGACCAGCACCTGCCGACGCTGCTCGGCCATGCGCTCGGGGTGGTCACCATCAACAGCACCGTCGGCCTGCAGGCGCTGCACCACGGCACGCCGGTGCTGGCGCTGGGCGACTCGGTCTACGGCATTCCAGGGCTGGTCCATGCCGGGCCGCTGGCCACGTTCTGGCAAGATCCCGGCCAGGTCGACCAGGTGCTGTACCGCAGCTTCCGGCACCATCTGCTCGAGCACACCCAGCTCAACGCCAGCTTCTACGCGCGCATGCCGGCGCTGGAGAGCAGCGCGGCTGCGCTCCAGCCGGCCGAGCCCTCGCCGACCCCGGAGCCTGCCCCCGGACCGACCGTCAGACCGGGTACGTACCCGGCATCAGCAGCGCCGGGCTGATGCGATCGACCGAGGTGCAGCCGCACAGCGCCATCGTCAGCTCCAGGTCCTCGGCGAGGATCTGCAGGCAGCGGTCGACGCCCGTGCGACCCTGCGCGGCAAGGCCGTAGAGCCACGGCCGCCCGACCAGCGCGGCCTGCGCGCCCAGCGCCAGCATCTTCAGCACGTCCTGGCCGGAGCGGATGCCGCTGTCGACCCAGACTTCCGGTCCAGCCTGGCCCGCCGCGCTGACCGAGCGTGCCGCCTCGACCGCACGCGGCAACACCTCGACCGTCGCCGGCGCGCCGTCGAGCTGGCGCCCGCCGTGGTTGGACACCACCACCGCCGCGACCCCGAGCCGCGCCGCCTGCGCGATGTCCTGCGGATCCATCAGGCCCTTGAGGATCAGCGGCCCGCCCCACTGGCGCATCACCCACTCGACGTCCTGCCAGGACAGCGCCGGGTCGACCTCGAGGTTCTTCCAGTTCGTCAGCGTCGACAGGTCCTTCACGCCGGGCGCGTGGCCGATGATGTTGCCGAAGGTGCGCCGGCGGGTGCGCAGCATGCCCAGGCACCAGGCCGGATGGCGCATCAGGTCCAGCGCCACGCGCGGACGCCAGAACTGCGGCGGCGTCGACAGGCCGTTGCGCACGTCCTTGTAGCGCCGCCCCAGCAGCGGCGCGTCGACCGTCAGGATCAGCGCCGAGCAGCGCGCGGCCTTCGCGCGCTCGATCAGGCTGGCCGAGAAGCCACGGTCGCGCAGCAGGTAGAGCTGGAACCAGAACGGCGCCTTCGTCGCCGCAGCGACATCCTCGATCGAGCAGATGCTCATCGTCGACAGCGCGAAGGGCACGCCGAACTGCTCGGCCGCGCGCGCGGCGTGGATCTCGCCGTCCGGATGGAAGATGCCCGCCAGTCCGGCCGGGCCGAGCGCCACCGGCATCGCCACCGGCCGGCCCAGCATCGTCGAGCGGATCTGCCGGCCCTCCAGATCGACGGCAATGCGCTGGCGCAGGCCGATCACCGCCAGCCGCTCGGTGTTGGCGCGGTAGGTGCGCTCGGTCCACGAGCCGGCGTCGATGTAGTCGTAGAACATGCGCGGCAGGCGGCGCTGCGCCAGCTGGCGCAGGTCCTCGATCGACGGAGCGAAGGGCACGGATGGTTCTCCTCGGACGGCGGTCCAGGCGGGTTCAGGCAGGTTCAGGCGACAGCCGGCATCCTAGCGAACCAGGATGCGCCAGGATGCGCGCATCGACCGTGTCGATCGCGGTGTGGCCGCAGAAGGCCATCGTCAGGTCGAGTTCCTTGTGCAGGATCTCCAGCGCCTTCGTGACGCCGGCCTCGCCCATCGCGCCCAGGCCGTAGAGAAAGGCGCGGCCGATCATCGTGCCGCGCGCGCCCAGCGCCCGCGCCTTGAGCACGTCCTGCCCGGAGCGGATGCCGCCGTCCATCCAGACCTCGATGTCGCGGCCGACCGCCTCGGCGATGGCCGGCAGCGCCTCGATCGCGCTGGGCGCGCCGTCGAGCTGGCGCCCGCCGTGGTTGGAGACCACCAGCGCATCGGCGCCGGAGCTGGCCGCCAGGCGCGCGTCCTCCGGTTCCATCACGCCCTTGAGGATCAGCGGTCCGCCCCAGCGCTTCTTGATCCACTCGACGTCGGCCCAGCTCAGGCGCGGGTCGAACTGCTGCGCGGTCCACTGGCCCAGCGAGCTCATGTCGTCGACCCCTTCGACATGGCCGATGATGTTGCCGAAACCCCGCCGCTGCGTGCCCAGCATCCCGAGGCACCAGCGCGGCTTGGTCATCATGTCGAGCAGATTGGGCAGCGTCAGCTTCGGTGGCGCCGACAGGCCGTTCTTCAGATCCTTGTGACGCTGGCCGAGGATCTGCAGGTCCAGCGTCAGCACCAGCGCGCTGCAGCCGGCCGCCTTCGCGCGGTCGATCAGGCGCTCGACGAAGGCGCGGTCGCGCATCACGTAGAGCTGGAACCAGAACGGCCTGGTGGTGGCGGCGGCCACATCCTCGATCGAGCAGATGCTCATCGTCGACAGCGTGAAGGGCACGCCGAACTGCTCGGCCGCGCGCGCGGCCAGGATCTCGCCGTCGGCATGCTGCATGCCGGTCAGGCCGGTCGGCGCGATCGCCACCGGCATCGCCACCGGCTGGCCGATCATCGTCGTGGCGGTGCTGCGCCCGTCCATGTTCACCGCCACGCGCTGGCGCAGCTTCAGGCGGCGGAAGTCGTCCTCGTTGGCGCGGTAGGTCGACTCGGTCCAGGAGCCGGAGTCGGCGTAGTCGTAGAACATGCGCGGCACGCGGCGCTGCGCGAGCTGGCGCAGGTCCTCGATGCAGGTGATGACGGTCATCTCGGGGCTCTCCTCGTGGCGCCGATTCTGCGCGATGACCCGCCCGATGGGTCTGCATTGCCGCATCGGCAGCAAGACGAGTACAATCAAAAGCTTTTCGGAAATTTCCGAGCGCTCTGCCATGGGCAAACGCCTTGCGGCACGGCAGCGGAAGAAGTTTTCGGGAATGTCGTAACTTCAAACGGGAACAAGTTACCCATGCCTACCATCAACCAGCTGGTGCGCCAAGGCCGTGAGGTCGAGGTCACCAAGTCCAAGTCGCCTGCGATGCAGAACTGCCCGCAGCGCCGCGGCGTCTGCACTCGCGTCTACACCACGACCCCGAAGAAGCCGAACTCGGCGCTGCGGAAGGTCGCCAAGGTGCGCCTGACCAACGGTTTCGAGGTCATCTCGTACATCGGCGGCGAAGGCCACAACCTGCAGGAACACAGCGTCGTGCTCGTGCGCGGCGGCCGTGTCAAGGATCTGCCGGGTGTTCGTTACCACATCGTCCGCGGCTCGCTGGACCTGCAAGGCGTCAAGGATCGCAAGCAGTC
>JBJOPV010000010.1:0-28047 GCA_046050625.1 Pseudomonadota bacterium | reverse complement strand
ACCTCTCGCGCGGCGGCGCCGACGCCACCGTGGTGCGCGAGTTCGACCTGGTCGAGCGCCGCTTCATTCCGGCAGGCGAAGGCGGCTTCACGCTGTCCGAGGCCAAGAGCAGCGCGAGCTGGATCGATGCCGACACGCTGGCGGTCGGCACCGACTTCGGGCCGGGCTCGATGACCGACTCGGGCTATCCCCGTGTCATCAAGGCCTGGAAGCGCGGCACGCCGCTGGCCGAGGCGCTGACGATCCACGAGGGCGAGGCCGGCGACGTCTCGGCCTGGGTCAGCATCGACGACACGCCCGGCTTCGAGCGCACGGTGCACGGCCGCTCGATCGACTTCTACACCACCGCGATGTGGCTGGCCGCGCCGGACGGCAGCCGCCGCGCGGTCCCCAAGCCGGCCGACGCCAGCCTGGGCTTTCACGAGCGCTGGGCGGTGATGGAGCTGCGCAGCGACCTGGCGCTGGCGGACGGCACGTGCCAGCCTGCCGGCTCGCTGCTGGTGGCCGAGGCCGACGCGCTGATGGCGCAGGGCTGCGAGGCGGTGCGCTGGACGGCGCTGTTCACGCCGACGCCGACCTGCTCGCTGGGCGGCAGCGCCTGGACGCGCGGCCATGTGCTGCTGAACCTGCTCGACAACGTCGCCAACCGGGTCGAGGAACTGCGCTTCGACGCCGCCAGCGGCGGCTGGACGCGCCGCGCGGTGGCGCTGCCGGGGCCGGGCACGCTGGGGCTGGGCGGGCTGCACGAGCCGCACCTGCCCGACGATCCGCTGGCCGAGCACTACTGGGTCACCTACGCCGACTTCCTGACGCCGGACTCGCTGATGCTGGCCGAGGCCGGACGCGACGCGCCCGAGGTGCTCAAGCAGCGCCCGCGCTATTTCGACGCCGCCGGGCTGGCGGCCGAGCAGCGCTTCGCCACCAGCGCGGACGGCACGCGCGTGCCGTATTTCGTCGTGCGCCCGAAGGACGCGCCGATGGACGGCAGCACGCCGACGCTGCTCTACGGCTACGGCGGCTTCGAGGTGTCGATGCAGCCCTGGTACTCGGGCGGCTTCGGCCTGGCCTGGTACGAGCGCGGCGGCGCGCTGGTGGTGGCCAACATCCGCGGCGGCGGCGAGTTCGGCCCGGCCTGGCACCAGGCGGCGGTCGGCGAGCACAAGCCCCGCAGCCACGAGGACTTCATCGCGGTGGCCGAGGACCTGATCGCCCGCGGCCTGAGCGCGCCGGCGCGGCTGGGCATCATGGGCGGCAGCAACGGTGGCCTGCTGGTGGGCGCGGCGATGACGCGCCGCCCGGACCTGTTCGGCGCGGTGGTCTGCCAGGTGCCGCTGCTCGACATGCTGCGCTACCACCGCCTGCTGGCCGGCGCGTCGTGGATGGCCGAGTACGGCGACCCCGACCAGCCCGAGCAGCGCGCCTGGATCGAGCGCTACAGCCCCTACCAGGCGCTGCGCGAGGGCGTGCGCTATCCGCGTGCGCTGTTCACCACCTCGACCCGCGACGACCGGGTGCATCCGGGCCACGCGCGGCGCATGGTCGCCAAGCTCGAGGCGCTCGGCCAGCCGGTGCTGTACTACGAGAACATCGAGGGCGGCCACGGCGGCGCGGCCGACAACGCCCAGCGCGCACACCTGCAGGCGCTGGAGTTCGCCTACCTCTGGTCGCGCCTTGGCGACTGACGTTCACGCTCATCCTCATCGCTCATGGCATTTCCCACGCTGACCGCCGCCCGTGACCTCGGGCGGCTGCAGGAGATCGCGGCGGTCTTCATCCGCCACGGCCTGGGCGATCTGGTGCGCCGGCTCGGCTGGGCCGATCGCCTGGCCCGCGCCGGCCATGTGCTGCGCATGGACCACGCCGCCGACCTGGCGCGGCTGGAGCCGCCGGTGCAGCTGCGCATGGCGCTGGAGGACCTGGGGCCGACCTTCGTCAAGCTCGGCCAGATCCTGGCCGGCCGCGCCGATCTGTTCGGCCCGGCCTGGATCGCCGAGCTCGAGAAGCTGCACAGCCAGGCGCCGACGGTGCCGCTCGAGGTGGTGCGCGCCCAGCTCGCCGAGGACCTGGGCGCGCCGCCCGAGGAGGTCTTCGCCCGCTTCGATGCCGAGCCGCTGGCGGCGGCCTCGATCGCGCAGGTGCACGGCGCGCAGCTGCACGACGGCACCGAAGTCATCGTCAAGGTGCGCCGGCCTGGCATCCGCCCGGTCATCGAGGCCGATCTGCGCCTGCTCGAGCGCCTGGCGCAGCTGGCCGAGGACGAGTGGCCCGACCTGCGCCCCTACCAGCCGGTCGGCCTGGTGCGCCAGCTCGGGCGCTCGCTGCGCCGCGAGCTGGACCTGCAGAGCGAATGCCACAACGCCGAGCGCGTCGCCGCCCATTTCGCCGGGCGAGAGCACATCGTCATCCCGACCGTCTACTGGGACTGGACCGGTGAGCGGGTCAATGTGCAGCAGCGCATCGACGGCATTCCGGGCCACGAGCTGGCGCGGGTGGACGCCGCCGGGCTCGACCGCATGCTGCTGGCGCAGCGCGGCGCGCAGGCGGTGCTGAAGATGATCATCGAGGACGGCTTCTTCCACGCCGATCCGCACCCGGGCAATGTCTTCTACCTGCCGGGCAACCGGCTGGCCTTCATCGACTTCGGCATGATGGGCCGGCTCAGCGACGCGCGCCGCGACCAGCTGCTGTCGCTGATGCTCGGCCTGGTGCAGCGCGACCCGCAGGCGGTGGTCGAGGTGCTGATGGAGTGGACCGAGGATGCCGGCCACACCGATCTGGAGGCGCTGCAGCAGGACGTGGTCGCCTTCGTCGACCAGTACCGCGGCACCGCGCTGGCCAAGCTCAGTCTGGGCGGGATGATGAACGACGTCACCACCATCCTGCGCGAGTACCGGCTGGCGCTGCCGGCCGATCTGGCGCTGCTGGTCAAGACCTTCATCACGCTGGAGGGGCTGGGGCGCTCGCTGGCGCCCGACTTCCACATGGCCACCGAGGCCGAGCCGCTGCTGGAGGCGGCGGTGCGGGCGCGCTATTCGCCCCGGGTGCTGGCCGAGCGCGGCTGGATCTCGGCGGTGCACGGCCTGCGCCTGCTCGGGCGTCTGCCGCGCGAGCTGGCGCGCATGCTGCGCCAGACCAAGCGCACCGGGGTGCAGGTCCATGTCGAGGTGCGCCACCTCGAGCGGGTGGTCGACCAGCTCGACCGCGCGGTCAGCCGGCTGACGGTGGCGATGGTGGTGGCCGCGCTGATCGTCGGCTCGTCCATCGTCATGACCGTGCGGGGCGGGCCGATGCTGTTCGGGCTGCCGGCCTTCGGACTGCTCGGCTTTCTGATCGCCGGCATCGGCGGCATCTGGCTGGCCTGGTCGGTGCTGCGCAGCGGCCGGGCCGCACGGGTGGCACACCGGGATTGATGTACCGACGCCGTAACCGAAAAGAATTTCCATAGACCAAGTCAACAGAATGGTCTTTTGGGGGTCCTCTTGATTGAATGACTGGGGTTTACCCTAAACTCCAGCCATCAACCAAGGGTTTTCCCTAAGGAGTTCGTGATGGCCCAGATCCTTGTTCCCGTTCAGTCGCAGGCTTTTGCTGCCGCCCAGGCACCGCTGGTCCGTCTGGTCGGCTGGCTGGTCGATCAGTGGCAGGCCGCGATGAAGGCCGCGAAGAGCAGCCTGCAGCCGCGCGAGCCGCGCACCGCCGAAGAGCTGATCGAATGGGCTGGCCGCTACGAGGCCACCCAGCCGTCGTATGCCGCCGATCTGCGCGCTGCCGCCGTGCGTGCGCAGAAGCTGAGCGGCAGCCGCTACATCTGACGCAAAAAAGGCCGGTCGTCGCCGACCGGCCTGTCAAAGAGCCTCCGAATCGAGGCACGCATGAAAGAGAGAGGGCGCTGGCGGATCAGCAGCGCTCGAAGATCGCTGCGATGCCCTGGCCGCCGCCGATGCACATCGTCACCAGCGCGTAGCGGCCGCCGGTGCGCTGCAGCTCGTAGACCGCCTTGGTGGTGATGATCGCGCCGGTGGCGCCGATCGGGTGGCCCAGCGAGATGCCCGAGCCGTTCGGGTTGACCTTGGCCGGATCCAGGCCGAGTTCCTTGTTGACCGCGCAGGCCTGGGCGGCGAAGGCCTCGTTGGCCTCGATCACGTCCATGTCGGCGACCGTCAGGCCGGCGCGCTCGAGCGCCTTGCGCGAGGCCGAGACCGGACCGATGCCCATGATGGTCGGCTCCACGCCGGTGTGGGCGTAGGAGACCAGGCGCGCCAGCGGACGCAGGCCATGGCCCTTGACGGCCTCGCCGCTGGCCAGCATCACCGCGGCGGCGGCGTCGTTGATCCCTGAGGCATTGCCGGCGGTGACCGCGCCGTCCTTCTTGAAGGCCGGGCGCATCTTGGCCAGGCTCTCGGCGGTGGTGTCGGCCTTGATGTGCTCGTCGGTCACGAAGCTGATCGTGCCCTTGCGGCTGGCGATCTCCACCGGAACGATCTGCTCGGTGAAGTGGCCGGCCGCGGTGGCGGCAGCGGCGCGGCGGTGGCTCTCGGCCGCGGCCTCGTCCATCTGCTGGCGGCTGATGCCGAACTGCTCGCCGACGTTCTCGGCGGTGATGCCCATGTGGATCTTGTGGAACGGGTCGTGCAGCGCGCCGACCATCAGGTCGACGATCTGCGCGTCGCCCATGCGGGTGCCCCAGCGCGCGCCCGGCATCAGGTAGGCGCCGCGGCTCATGTTCTCGGCGCCGGCGCCGATCGCCACCTCGCAGTCGCCCAGCAGGATGGCCTGCGAGGCCGAGATGATGGCCTGCAGGCCCGAGCCGCACAGGCGGTTGACGTTGAAGGCCGGCGTGGCCGTGGACAGGCCGGCGCTGACCGCGGCGACGCGGCTCAGATAGCAGTCGCGCGGCTCGGTGGTGACGACCGTGCCCATCGCCAGGTGGCCGACGGCGTCGGCCGGCGCACCCGAGCGGGCGAGGGCCGCCTTGACGGCGGTGGTGGCGAGGTCGGCCAGAGGAACATCCTTCAGCGTGCCTCCGAACGTGCCGATCGCGGTGCGCGCGGCGCTGACGACAAAGACTTCACGGGCCATGGCGGTCTTCCTCGGGAAAAATCGGTGCGGGATGGGCACAGTACTTGGGCTTGTCTACAGCGAACTGACGCCGGGCGATGTCACACTGCGCCCCTCGCGTTCCGCTCCTGATTCTCAGATCCTCACCACATGAAGTCGGCCCTCTTCGTTGATTTCGACAATGTCTACTCGGGCCTGCGCAAGCTCGATCCGGCGGTGGCCGAGCGCTTCGGCCGTCATCCACTCGAATGGATCGGCTGGCTCACCGATGAACTCGGCCTGCCCGAAGGGCTCGATGCCGCCGAGGACCGCACCCGGCGCCGACTGCTGGTGCGCCGCGTCTACCTCAATCCGCAGGTCTACCAGCGCTTCCGGTCGTCCTTCAACCATGCCGGCTTCGAGATCGTCGATTGCCCGTCGATGACCAGCGAGGGCAAGACCAGCACCGACATCCACATGGTGCTCGACATGGTCGAGCTGCTGCAGCATCCGGTGCATTACGACGAGTTCATCGTCTTCTCGGCGGACGCCGACTTCACGCCGGTGCTGCGCAAGCTGCGCCGCTGGGACCGCCGCACCACGGTGCTGGCGGTGGGGTTTCCGTCAGCGGCCTATCGTGCCTCGGCCGATCTGCTGATCGAGCCCGACCGGTTCATCCGCGAGGGCCTGGGCTTTGGCGCCGAGGTCGACGAGGCCTGCACACCCCTGCCCGCGCCGACGCTGACCGAGCCGGTCGTGGCCGAGCCGTCATCCGGCGCTGTCGCCACAGGCCTGCCGCTGCAGCAGATGACCGCCTGGCTGCGCGCCGAGGTGGAGCGCACCGACCAGCCGGTGCCCTGCGCCCGGCTGGCCTCGCGGCTGATGACCAGCCACCCGGGTCTGGCGCCGGAGTGGGGCGGTCACGGCAGTTTTCGGCGCTTCCTGGAGGCGCTGCCGCTGGCGCCGCTGCGTCTGGACTGGAGCGGCTCGGGCGGGCATCTCTACGATCCGGCACGGCACATGCAGCCGCGCCCGCTGGCTGTCCAGGGGGGGCGTCCGCATCCGGCCGCTTCGGCCTGGGGTGCGGATCCGGCGCTGTTCGCGCTGGCACGCCAGATGCACGACACCATCGGCATGCCACTGCTGTCGCCGCGTGATTTCCGGGCGTTGCTGGAGATGATCGCGGTCGATGTCGCCACCCAGCCCTTTCAGCTCAACGAGACGGGCAAGCGGGTGCGCGACCGCTGTCGCGAGGTCGGCCACGAGGTCAGCCGCGAGGCCGTCAACTGGGTGCTGCGCGGCCTGCTGCTGTGCGGGCACGAGTTCGGCCAGGGCCATGACGACCTGCCCACGCTGTCCTACCGGCTGGTCGGCAATCTGCTGAACCTGTGCCGGCGCGAGCAGATGGTGATGGACGAGGGGGCGCCGGCGCTGCTGCAGCGCTGGGTCAGCGGCAAGATCGCGCTGGCGGAGGCGACGGCTGCCACGCTGGACGCTGTGGCGCAGGCGACAGCTGCGGCGGACCCCGCGCTGCCAGCGCCCAGCCCGGAGTCCGCCGCAGCGGCAGATCAGTCCACCCAGCCCTGACGCCAAGCCTGCCGCGGTGTTCAATCGTCGGCCCTGACGCTGCGTGCCACCTGTTTCGCCCCGTACGGGCAATGTCCCGGCTTCGGTCCGACCTGCGGGTGCTTGCGGCAGGTGCTCGGGCGGTTCTCGTAGACGGTGCAGCGGCGCGTGGTGGCGCCGAGGAACTGGCAGTCGCCGTTGGCGCGGCGGGCCATCGTGAAGATGCCGCTCTTCTGGTTGTAGCGCTCGATCTGGCGGGCCTTGACCAGCCGGCGGGCGATCAGGCGGGGCTCTTCGTGTTCTGCTTCGAAGGTGCCGACCAGACCCAGCCGCACGAGATCGTGCAGCCTGACCTCGACCGGCATCGTGCAGCAGTTGGCCGCGCAGCTGTCGCACAGGCCGGCGCGCCAACGCGTCCAGGTCTCGAGGCGATCGACGTCGACGATGTGGATCGGGGATCTCATGCGGGCGGCACAGGCGAATCGAGCAAGCGAACCCGAAAAGCAAGAAGCCCGCTTGGAATCAAGCGGGCTTCTCTTGTTCTGGTGGCCAAGGGCGGAATCGAACCACCGACACGCGGATTTTCAATCCGCTGCTCTACCAACTGAGCTACTTGGCCGTCGAGAAGGAAATTATTGCACGTATTCTTCCAGTGCTGCAAGCATTTCTGAAGATTTTTTCTGCCCCACCTCAGCCTGCACCGCGTTTGTTGCGGCTGAGGTCGACACCGAGTTGCTTGAGCTTGCGATAGAGATGAGTGCGCTCCAGACCCGTGCGTTCGGCCACGCGGGTCATGCTGCCGTTCTCGCGCACCAGGTGGAACTCGAAGTAGGCCTTCTCGAAGGCATCGCGGGCCTCGCGCAGCGGGCGGTCGAGATTGAAGCTCTGGTCGGCCTGCGGCCCGCTGGCCATCGTGATGCCTGCGGAGACAGCGGCATGGGCATGGCTGTTCAGGCTCTGGATCGTCGGCACATAGCCACCGTGCACCGGGGCGGTGCTGACCACGACGGGCTCGCCGCCAGGCAGGTCGATGCGGTCCGGGCGCTGCGTCGACAGGCCCGTGGCCGCCTCTCCCGGGCCGGTGCGGGCTGGCTGTGGCTTGGCCAGACCCTGCTCGACCGCACGCAGCAGTTTCTGCAGCGTGATCGGTTTTTCCAGGAAGGCCATTGCGCCGTACTTGGTGGCCTCGACCGCAGTGTCGATGGTGCCGTGGCCGGACATCATGATGACCGGCATCGTCAGCTGGGCGCCGCTGTTCCATTCCTTCAGCAGCGTGATGCCGTCGACGTCAGGCATCCAGATGTCGAGAAGGACGAGATCCGGACGCTGGCGCTCGCGCAGCATGCGTGCCTGCGCGGCGTTCTCCGCCAGCTCGACGGAGTGACCTTCGTCGGTCAGGATCTCTTGCAGCAGGGCTCGGATGCCCATTTCGTCGTCGACGACAAGTATGTTGGCCATGAGTGATCAGGACGCGCTGACGTCGGGAGAGGGAAGGGTTCGGTGGCGTCCGGGCTCGTTGCCCGCAGGCGTTCCCCCGCCTCGGGCCCATCGCGAAAATGATATCGAAACTTGGGCACCGGTCCGCGCCGGTCCCGCGGCCGGGTCCTGCGCCTCGTCGGCGAGGTTGCCCAGGCGGATGCGCGCACCGTGTTCCTCGACGATCTTCTTCACCACGGCCAGCCCCAGACCGGTGCCGCGGGCCTTGGTGGTGACATAGGGTTCGAATGCACGCTTGAGAACTTTTTCCGAGAAACCGGGGCCATTGTCCACCACCTTGAGGCGAATGGCACGTGTCTGGCCGTCATCTGGTCGGGTGCACTCAGTCGAGACGATGGCCAGGCCGTCGGGAAGGTCTGCCACCGCGTCGAGCGCGTTCTGCACCAGGTTGTGGATCACCTGGCGCAACTGGCTGGCGTCGCCGGCCAGAAGCGGCAGCTCCAAGGCCAGCTCGGCGCGCAGCCGGCCGCTTTCCTGCTGGGCCGCGTACAGGCCCAGCACCTCGACGACCAGCGCGTTCAGGTCCAGCGGCTCCAGCCGTGCCGCGGGCAGTCGCGCGTAGTCGCGGAACTCGTTGACCAGCGTCTTCATCGCCTGCACCTGCGTGACGATGGTGCCCACCGAGCGCACCAGCATCTGCTGATCGGTGCCGGCCAGCTTGGCCTCGAGCTTGTGCTGCAGCCGCTCGGCCGAGAGCTGGATGGGCGTCAGCGGATTCTTGATCTCGTGGGCGAGCCGGCGCGCCACCTCGGCCCAGGCGACGCTGCGCTGTGCGACCACCACGTCGGAGATGTCGTCGAAGACCAGCAGCCGCGCGCCTTCCGGCAGCAGCGCGCCACGCACCAGCAGCGTCTGCGGCGCCTCGGCGCTGCCGAGCTCGAGCGACTCCTGCCAGTGCGCGTCGCCGGGGGGCTCGTCGCCGGTGTCCTCGAGGTCGCGCAGATGCGCCTCGAAACGGGACAGCACCGCGGCGGAGAAGCGCTCGAGGCCCGGCAGGCGGTCGATCGGATGCCGGGCCCAGGCCGAGGGGTCGAGGCTGAGGATGCGTGCCGCACCGGGGTTGACGGTGTCGATGCGGCCATCGGCCTCGAAGACGATCACGCCGGAGCTGAGGTTGTCCAGGATGGTCTGCAGGTGGGTCTTGGCGCTCTCGGCCTCGGCCAGGCTGCGCTGCACCAGGCCGCGCGCGTCGGCGAGCTGCTGCGTCATGTCGGCGAAGGAGCGGGTCAGGCCGCCGAGCTCGTCACGCGAGGCGAAGACGGCGGTCGGGCGCAGGTCGCCGCGTGCGACCTGGCGCACGCCTTCGGCCAGCATCACCAGCGGGCGGCCGATCTGGTGGCCCAGGCCGGCGGCCATCAGCAGTGCGCTGAAGATGCCCAGGATGAGCGTGAGCGTCAGCGTGCCGATGTACATGCGCCGCAGGCCCTCGCGGCCGAGCGCACGTTCCTGGTACTCGCTGTAGGCCTGCTGCACCCGCAGCGCGTTGCCGACCAGCTCCTGGGGCACCGTCTGGGTGATCTGCAGATAGCGGTCGGCACTGTCCAGGCTCAGCGAGGTCGAGGGCATCCAGGCGATGGCGCGCACCCGCACCGGCCCGCCCGAGGTGATCGCCCCGTCGGTCGGCGTGTCGGCGTCCAGGCCCTCGAGCTGCGCGAAGACCCGCTGGCTGCGCGCCTGGCGCAGCAGCGAGGAGCCCGGGCGGTCTGGCAGCATCGCCGCGCCGACGGCGCCTCCAGCGCTGGCCAGCACCTGTCCGCTGCCCGAGAGCACCGCCACGCTCTGCGCGGCAAGCTGTTCGCGCAGCCGCTCGAGCATCAGCAGCTGCACCCGGCTGCCCGGGTTGGCGCCGCTCTCGGCACTGGTCTCGGCGGCCTGCCGCGTCTTGGCGGCCACATCGTTGACCAGCAGCTGCAGCGTGGTTCGACCGAGATTCAGGCCCGATTCCAGCGCGCCCTCGACCTCGACGTCGAACCAGCTCTCGATCGAGCGTGCGACGAACTGGTAGGACACGCCGTAGATCAGCATGCCCGGCACCACCCCGACGAAGGCGAAGATCGCCGCGAGCTTGACCAGCAGCCGACTGCCGAACTTGCCGTGGCGCATGCGCCGCACGAGTTGCGTCAGCGCCGCGGCGATGACCAGGCCCAGCGAGGCCGCCACGCCGATGTTGACCCACAGCAGCCAGTCGTAGTGGCGCTCGTAGAGCACGCGGTTGTTGGTGGCGATCGACAGCAGGAAGGCCAGCACCAGCACGGTGCCCCCGATCGCCAGCAGCGCGATCAGGACGGTCCAGCGCAGCGAGCTGCGGCTCAAGGACGTGCTCCGCCGCCCAAGGGTGGCATATCCAGCACCGGCACCGAGCGGCTGGTGCGCAGGTTCCAGTCGGGCTGGCTGCCGATGCCGATCTGCATCGGGCGGGGCAGCTGCTCGGTGTCGAGCCGGTAGGTGAACTCGAGGCGCATGCGGTCCTCGTCGGCGGTCTGGGCATCGGCGATGCGCCAGTGCGTCAGCCGCTGCATCGCACGCAGCGCCTCGCCGAGCGAGCGGTAGCTCTGCGACAGCCCGCCCTGGCTGACCTTGTAGTTCAGCGTCAGCGGCTGGTAGGCCAGCCGCCAGGTGCGGCTGGCGCGGGCCAGCTCCTTGTCGCGCCAGTACCAGCGCGCCTGCATCAGCACCGCCTCGGCCGAGAAGTGCAGCGCGATGCCACGGCTGAGCGCATCTTCCACCGCCGGTGGCAGCTCGAAGCGGGTCTCGAAGTTCAGCAGCACGCCCTGGTCGCTGCGCAGCGCATCGAGCCGGATCAGCTCGAGCGTCGCGCTCCGGGTCGGTGCGTGCGCGGCCAGCAGCGAGGCGACAGCCAGCACCAGCAGCCTGCGGCGGCGCAGGCTGCGGGGCGGGCGGAGTTCAGGCGGTCTCGGCACGGGCCGTCAGGTCGATCAGGACGCGGGTGACTTGTGCAGGAGGGCGTAGAAGAATCCGTCGCCCGACCCGGCGGCTGGCGATGATGTCGCGCCGGCCGCCTCGGCCCGATTGTCGGGCAGCGGCAGCAGATGGCCGGGCGCACGCAGCGCGCGTGCTTCCGGATGGCGTTGCAGAAATGATGAAATCTGTCCGGCGCCCTCGGCCCGGAAGATCGAGCAGGTCGCGTAGAGCAGCCGTCCCCCCGGCTTCAGCAGCGGCCACAGCGCCTCGAGCAGGCCGGTCTGGGTGCGCGCCAGCTCGGTGATGTCGCTGGCGCGGCGCAGCCAGCGCACGTCGGGGTGGCGGCGCACGATGCCCGAGGCGCTGCACGGCGCATCGAGCAGGATGGCGTCGAAGGGCTGGCCGTTCCACCAGGCGGCGGTGTCGCGCGCATCGGCGGCGAGCGTGCGGGCCGACAGCCGCAGCCGCGCCAGGGTCTCGTCGACCCGCTTCAGGCGGCCGGCGTCTGCATCGAGGGCCAGCACGTCCAGGTCGGCCAGCTCGAGCAGATGGGCGGTCTTGCCGCCGGGGGCGGCGCAGGCGTCGAGCACCCGGGCACCGGCGGGCAGGGCGGGCAGCTCGCTGCCGGGCAGGCCGCCGAGCAGCAGCGGCGCGGCCAGCTGCGCCGAGAGATCCTGCACCGACACCCGCCCGTCGGCGAAGCCGGGCAGCGCCTGCACGGGCGCTGGCGTTTCCAGCAGCACCGCCTGCGGCGCGCGGGCGCCGACGGCATGGGCCTGCAGCCCGGCCTCGGCCAGCGCGGCGACATAGCTCTGCGCGCTGCCGTGGCCGGCGTGGACGCGCAGCATCATCGGGCCGGGCTGGTTGGCGGCGTCCAGCAGCGCTTCCCAGCGGTCGGGCCAGTCACGCCGGACCTGATCGATCCACCAGCGCGGATGCTGGTGCCGTGCCGTCGGCACCTCCTGCCGCAGCGCGGGCACCAGGACCTCGCGCTCGCGCAGGAAGCGGCGCAGCACCGCGTTGACGAAGCCGGCGCTGGCGGGGGTGCGCCGGCGCGCGCAGGCCACCGCCTGGTCGACCAGCGTGTGCTCGGCATAGGGCGCCTCGGCCTCGGGCCACAGCAGCGCCAGCGCGGTGATCAGCAGCGCGTCGACCGCCGGTGCGGGCCGGCGCGGCGCGAGCCGCTCGCGCGCGGCCTGGGCACCACCCATCCAGCGCATCACATGGAAGCTCAGCGCCTGGGTACCGGGCCGGGCCGCGGGCGGGCAGGCGGCGAGCAGATCGGACAGCGAGCGGCCGGCGCGCACGGCCGCCACCGTTTCGGCCGTGTGGTGCAGCAGCTGCGACAGCGGCAGCGAGGCCGGCGAGGCCGCGCCGGCAGGGGAGGGGGAATCGTGTCTCACGGTTGGCAGTCTACGCGGCTGCCGCAGTCCGCCGCAGTCCGCCTCAGGCCGGCTCGCGGATGAAGTGCGCCGCCAGCACCGGTGGCAGTGGGGTGTCGATCAGCACGCAGGCCAGGCGCAGCGCCTCGGCGGCGACCGGCAGCGGCTCGTCGAGCCGGGTCCGCAGGCCGGGGCGGGTGTCGGCCGCATCGACCCAGGCCCGCGCCAGCAGCGGCCGGTGCACCCAGCCCAGGCCGGCGAGCGTCTGCAGTGCCCGACCGAGCTGGTCGACATCGGGCACCTGGCAGGGCGGGGGCGTGGCGGTCGGCCCCCAGACCTCGTGCACCACCCGGCCATGCCAGGCGGCGCCCGCCGCATCGACCCGTTCGCGCCGCGGGGGCTCGGGCACCATGCGCGCCAGGTAGGCGCTCAGGCTGGCGATGGCCTGCCGCATCGCCAGCGGCAGCTGCGATAGCTCGTTGTCCTCGCGCAGGCCACCGCGGTGCAGCCGCACCGGCCCGCCCAGCAGATGGCGCATCGCCAGCCAGGCGAGCCGGTCGAGCGCGCTGACGCTGCCGTCGGCGCACATCACCCGCCGCGCCGACTGCAGCAGCGCCTGGCGATCCTCCAGCGGCTGCTCCAGCGTGATCCGCAGCAGCAGCCGCTCCAGCGCAGGCAGGCGGGCGGCGGGCGGCAGCCTGCCGATGCGGTCGCGCAGCGAGGTCGCGCCCTGCACGCCGCGCACCGTCTCGTCCCAGGCGCGGCGCTCGGCATCGTTGCCGGGCCACAGCAGCAGCGCCAGCGCCGCTGCCTGGCGTTCACCCGGTCCGATCAGGCGCCCGAGCTGCTGCCAGACCGCCAGGCCGTCGGCATCCAGTTCAGGCTGAGCGCGTGTCAGGGTGTGCTGCATCGTGAGACAAAACTTGCATATTCAGCAATTTTTCTCACTTTGCCCCCTTGAGTGCGGGATTGTCCAGCCGGGAATTGTTTTTTTCGGGGGCGCGTTTCCACCGGGCAACGGCACGCCGCGGTATCACGCGCTGCGGCATCGCGGTTCAGATCATCGGCGTCGGGCGGCTGACGAGCGCGCCGCCCCGCGCAGGGGCGGCACCGCTGGCCAGCAGCGGGGCGTCACGCAGACGCAGCAGCATGGCCACCAGCGTGGTCGGGACGATGTGCAGCGCATCGTTGTAGGTCTGCGCGGCATGGTTGTAGAGATGGCGGTCGGCGGCGAGCTGCTCCTGCAGCGTGTCGCGCTGGCGCAGCAGCTCGGTGATGGCGGCCACCGGGCCGCTGCCGGAGGTCAGGTCCTGCAGATGCAGCGCCAGCGCGTCCAGGGCCTGCAGCAGCGCGACTTCCGCCTCGCCGATGGCCTGCAGCGCGGTGCCGCGCATGCTGCGCGCCTGCGCGGCGTCCAGCGCGTGTCCGGCCGCCTGCGCGGTCTCGACCAGTCGCACGATCAGCGCATGCTCGTCGCCGAGCATCGGCCGCGAGGCATGCGCCAGCGCCAGCGCGATGGCGTGGCGCTGCCTCAGGTCGCTCGACAGCGGCGCGAACAGGGTCGTGGCGGCGCTGCGCAGGCGCTTCAGGCGCTGGGCCGCACCGATGATCCAGAAGAACAGCAGCGCGGCGACGATCAGGACCGGGATCGACATGGTCGGGCTCGGGCCGATCGCGCTCAGGCGTCGGCCAGCCAGGCGGCGTGGCCGCTGCGGCGCAGCGCGCAGGCCGGGCAGTGGCCGCAGCCGTGGCCCCAGGGGTGACGCGCGCCGCGCTCGCCCAGGTAGCAGGTGTGGGTGTGTTCGACGATCAGCTCGACCAGCGTCTGGCCGCCGAGCTGCTCGGCCAGGTCCCAGGTCTGGGCCTTGGTCAGGAACATCAGCGGCGTCTCCAGCGTCATGGCCGTGTCCAGCCCGAGCGAGAGTGCCACCTGCAGCGCCTTCATCGTGTTGTCGCGGCAGTCCGGGTAGCCGGAGTAGTCGGTCTCGCACATGCCGCCCACCAGCACCGAGGCGCCGCGCCGGTAGGCCAGCGTCGCCGCGAAGCCGAGGAACAGCAGGTTGCGCCCGGGCACGAAGGTGTTGGGCAGGCCGTTGGCCTGCAGCTCGATCTCGCGCTCGGTGGTGAGCGCGGTGTCGGAGATCTGGCCGATCAGGCTCAGGTCGAGCACATGGTCCTCGCCCAGGCGCGCGGCCCAGTGCGGGAAGGCCGCGCGCAGCTCCTCGCGCACCGTCAGGCGGCAGTCCATCTCGATGTGATGGCGCTGGCCGTAGTCGAAGCCCAGCGTCTCGACGCGCTGGAAGCGCTCCAGCGCCCAGGCCAGGCAGGTGGTCGAATCCTGGCCGCCGGAGAACAGCACCAGCGCGGTGCGCGGGTCGCGCGCGGCGTTCGTGATCGCGCTCATTGGCGGATCTCGCCCTGGCCGAGCACCACCCACTTCATCGAGGTCAATCCCTCCAGGCCGACCGGGCCGCGGGCGTGGAACTTGTCGGTGGAGATGCCGATCTCGGCGCCCAGGCCGTACTCGAAGCCGTCGGCGAAGCGCGTGCTGGCGTTGACCATCACGCTGGCCGAATCGACCTCGCGCAGGAAGCGCATCGCGTTGGGGTGGTTCGTGGTCAGGATCGCGTCGGTGTGGTGCGACCCGAAACGGTTGATGTGGGCGATGGCCTCGTCGAGCGTGTCCACCACCTTCACGCTGATCACCGGGGCCAGGTATTCCTCGGCCCAGTCGCTCTCGACCGCGTCGACCACCGTCGCGCCAGACACATCGGCCAGGAGGGCCTTGGCGCGCGGGCAGGCGCGCATCTCCACGCCCTTGGCGGCGAAGATCGCGCCGATCCGCGGCAGGAAGATCGCCGCCTGGTCGGCATGCACCAGCAGCGACTCGGTGGCATTGCAGGGGCTGTACTTCTGCGTCTTGGCGTTGTCGGTGACCACCAGCGCCTGCTCCAGATCGACCGCGGCGTCGATGTAGGTGTGGCAGTTGCCGTCCAGGTGCTTGATGACGGGCACCCGCGCCTCGGCCGAGATGCGCTCGATCAGGCCCTTGCCGCCGCGCGGAATGATGACGTCGACGAACTCGGGCATGGCGATCAGGCGGCCCACCGCCGCGCGGTCGGTGGTTTCCACCAGCTGCACCGCGCTGGCCGGCAGGCCGGCCTCGACCAGCGCCGCCTGCACCAGGCGCCACAGCGCCAGGTTGGAATGGATGGCCTCGGAGCCGCCGCGCAGGATGCAGGCGTTGCCGCTCTTGATCGCCAGCGAGGCGGCCTCGATCGTCACGTTCGGGCGGCTCTCGTAGATCATGCCGAACACGCCCAGCGGCACGCGCATCTGCCCGACGCTGATGCCGGTGGGGCGGCGCTTCACGCTGGTGATCTCGCCCACCGGGTCCGGCATCGCGGCGAGCTGCTCGCAGCCCTCGGCGACGGTGGCGATGACCTTCGCGCCGAGCTTCAGGCGGTCGAGCATCGGGCCGGACAGACCGGCGGCCGCGGCCGCGTCCAGATCACGGGCGTTCGCGGCGTCGAGCGCCGGGCCGCTCTCGCGCAGCAGCCGCGCCAGCGCCAGCAGCGTGCGGTTCTTCGCGGCGGTGGAGGCGGCGGCCATCGCGGTGGCGGCGCTGCGGGCGGCGGCGCCGACCCGGTTCATGTAGGCGGTGATGTCCTGGGGGGCGAGCGTGTCGGGCGTGTCCATGCGTGGAATTGTGGCAGAGCGCGACAGGCGTTTTCTGGGCATATGGGGTCCCGACCTATCCCCCCCACGCTACTGAGGGTTGTCTCGCCTCAGCTCAGCTCCTCCGGCCTCAGATTCTCCCGCTCCTGCGCTTGATCGGCCTCTTGCGGCGATCGCGCGGTGCAGAGTTCGATCCGGCTCGGCCCGATGGCGCGGGCGTAGACCCGGTGGCCTTCGCACTCGCCCGCGAGTTTCAGTTGCAATTTGGTCAGGTCGCTGGCGCCTTCCTTCATCGTCCCGGTGCTGGCCAGCGGTGAGCGTGTGTAGACGAGGTTGAACACGCGCTCGCGCGGCATCCCTAGCTCGTGCCATTCGCCGTAGCGCGCGCCCTGCGACAGCCCCGGCTGGTACTTGCCTTGCCGGATTCGGCCCACGTAGTAGCCAAAAGGCGCGTCCTCCTTCGATGCTTCCCGCATCCGGTCGATGACCTTGACCACCCCGCCGGGGCACAGTCGTAGCAGCCCCAGTGCCACCCCGGTCTTGCCGGTCGGACGGTAGACGTCTTGGTCGTCGGCCGCCAGCGGCGGGTGAACGACGAGGCGCGGTGGCTGGCCCTTGAACAGATCGCCCAGAGCGGTCTGCACACGGCCATGGGCTGCGGCCTGTGCCTCGGTCGTGGCCACTTCGTGGTTGTCGGTTAGTCCAAACAGGCCTGCGACGAGCGGGGAGCGGCTGGCATTGCCGGCCAGCAGGACGTGGATTTCCTGCGGCGATGACGCCGATCCCGCGAATGCCTTGGCCATACCGGCGAGGAAGCCGACCACACCTTTTTCGATCCGCTCAGCCAAGTAGATGCGCAAGACTTCCTGCGGGATCGCGATCTCGCAGCTCACCTTGGTGCCCTCGCGGGTGAGCAAGTCCATCTTCTGCACGCCGCTGCTGTCCGCGAGTTGGCCGGTCTCCCACAGCGGGCGCAGGCGCGAGGCCATCATGAGGGTATTGGTCGTGGCGGCGCGGGTCTTCTCCAGCAGCAGCTCGCTGCCCACGAAGGGCGTGGCGTCCAGCGGACAGGTGAAAGCGATCTTCTTCTGGCGGCAGATCTCGACGTTGTGGATGAAGGTCTGGTAGGCCATGTTCTCCAGCAGGTTCTCTCCGCCGAGGAAGTTGTCGCCCGCCACGCCGAGGCGGTCGAAGACGGCTTCCCAGCCCGCGTCTTCCTCCTGCGCGTCGGGTTCGCGGTAGTAGCCGTAGTCGAAGTCGGCCGTGCCGCCGCCGAAGTCGAAGACGGCGTAGGCGAGGCCTTGGCCGGCGCCCGGCGCGATGTCGAGTGTCGGCAGGGCGATGGCGGCATAAGCGGCGGGCTCGGAGGCTCGTTCCTCGACCGTGAATTCGCTGAATTCAGGCTGGTTCACCAGCGTCGGCGGCAGGCTGCGCTGCAGGCCCCGGCGGAAGGCAGCCAGGATGTTGTCCTTGACCGCTTGCGGATAGTCCACCGGGAAGCTCATGTAGTAGTTCAGGAACAGGCCCCGGCCACGCCAGTTGATGTTCATGCCGAGGAACCAGGCGTACAGCTCGATCGGGTCGAAGGGGTCGTCGGTGCTGACGGTGAGCGGCTGGCCCTTGACGGGGTTGCGGGGGGCGAGCGTGGCCAGTTCGTGTTCGAGGCGGTGTTTCTGGTCGGTGATTCGCAGCCGGGTGTCCACCTGCTGGCGCAAGGCCCATTGCTTGATCTTGCCGAGGATGCTGCTGACGACGACGGGGTCGCTTTCGTTGTGGCGCCAGTTGTGCAGCGCCTCGTGCGAGCAGCGCACCTGGTCCCACAGCACGCCGGGGCGGTAGGCGGTGGTCTGCCATGCCTCCAGCATCGCGGCGAAGTCGATGAACTCCAGGACGGTGGGGTTTTCGTAGTGGGCGGGTTGCTGCTTTTCCCAGAAGTCCTTGACGCCGATGCGCATCAGCTCGGGGCGGCCGTTGTGGTCGTGGGCGACGACGGTGCTGCTGGTGCCGAAGTCGATGGCGATGGCGTCGCTGCGCACGTCGAGGGCGGGGTTGCGGGGGCGGATGCCGAAGGCTTTCTGGTCTTCTTCGGATTGGCCCCACGCTTCCCATAGGCCCTTGTTGGGGTCGGCGAACTGGGCTTCTTCGAGCAGGGGCTGACGGCAGATCTGGTAGTCGATCGGAGCGAGCAGCTGTTTGATGTTGATATGATTTGATTTGTTTTCGAGGAGGGGGCTTAAAATATTGATGTCGCCATCCATCAGGTGCCAGCCCTTGGTTAGGGCATTTTGAATGAGTTCTTGGGTATTAAATTTCCCGTTGCAGACAATCAGCTTTCCTGGTGTGTGGGTATCCACTTGAAAATATTCTTCATCAATATCTATTGTTCCAGTATCGCATAACCAGTAACATTCGCCGCGCAGTCTGTAGTTCTGCCCTAGTCGCATAGGGTTGGCTGCATTTTCGGCGAAAATTGTGATTTCGGTCGCGGTGGGTAGTCTCCATCCTTGAATTTCGCCCCATCTCAGCTTTTTTGCTCTTTGCGCTCCTTCGCCAAAATAGCACTCATCATTGTTCCAGGACCAAATTAATTGCGTTGATGTGTCATATAATCCATCAAAGGGCTCGATGTGAATGAATGATTTATTTTGTATGAAGACCTCTATTCTTGAGGCCTCTTGTCGAGTTGTTTCATGGTTGCTTGATGATGTTTGGTTTTTAATGTATTTTGGCGTAAATTCCGGGCAGGTTTTTGTTTCGATTGTCATTGAAATGCGGGTGTGTTGTGGTTTGATGATATTAGGTCTGGATCAGTGGTTTTTTCTGGATTTCGCCGCCTGCATTGGTCAATCCGGGTAGCCACTGAGCGAGAATATTTTCGCCTGTTAGCGTGCCGCCGCGTTGGTGATGACGAAAATTAAAAGGGGAGCCTATTTCGGCGTCGTAAATCTTGGCTTGTCGGTCCTGCCAGCGCAGATTGTGAACTCTCACGGCCATTGTAAGAATATGCAGTTCGGTCGAATTGGCTGCACGTTTGTCCTGCTTGCAGCGGTTTGCCAAAAAATCCCACAGGTCCATGACCGTGTCCCATTGCGAGATCCGTGCAATCAGGCGAATCAGTTGCTGGCCCTCGTTCTCGCCATCGGGCAGTAGCCAGTCCTTGGCGAGTGTCTCGTCGGCGCGTACCGCCGCCAGCAAGGCTAGTGGGTCCGCCAACTGTGTACGTAGATGATCAACAGGTGCAGGCGGCGGGGGCGAAAGTAGGGAGGCTTCTTCGGGTTCGACGGTCGATTCCCGAGGTGCTGCAGGATGCGATTCTGAGGTCTCCTCCTCCCCTTTGCCCTGCGATGCTGTGATTTCAAAAATCAAACCTCTCAGCTTGGAATCGTGCTGCAGCAACAGCATGAGATCGGGGAGGGTTAGTTTTTTTGGGGCTTCTCCTGCTTCTTTTTCTAAATCTGACTGAAGCCTTTCAAGGCGTTTTTTCTCTTGTTTATTCATCGCGCGCCCTTCTTTTATTTGCTGTGCAGCCAATCCCGCATTTCTGCTCGGGCCTCGAGTTTGTGAGCCAGTCGCGAGCAGAAATCGCGCAGTCGGTCCTGTTCCAGCATCGGCAGGCGGTGGATCTGCCGCTGCAGGGTCAGCAGCGTGTCCGGACTTGGCTCTGGCCACGGCGACGCGATTTGCGGCACGCTTGTTTCCCCCCCCAGCAGCGCCAGATCGGACGGGCTGATGATGCCGAACACCCGCCGGTAGATCGCCGGCAGGTAGGTCACCAGCGCCTCCACGCTCGGCCGCTGCAGGGCCGCCCGTTGGTCTCGCATGGCGTTCAGATCTGCCTGCAACCGTAGTCGCTCGGCCTGCAAGCTCTCCAGCGTGTCCACATGCTGACGCTCTACCCGTGCGCGCTCGGCTGCCTGCGTGTCGTCGCGGTAATGGAGCGTGCTTTCCAGAACCGGTAACAGGGTGCCCATCAGCCATTCGTCGGACGGCAGCGGCTCGCTGGCAAGCGCCCCCGACAATGTGCCTGCTCGGTCGCGTAGCGGCTCCCAGCGCAAGACCTGCCAGTGGTGGCAATCTCGCCGCATCAAGTCGCCGCCAATGCTCGACAACCTTGCCACTTCGCCTTGCGCAGCCAGCAGGTAGATTTCAATGCTGGCGAGTCGATCGGAGCGGTTGAACCGCTTGTCGAGTTCATCGAGCACCTCGGGCAAGCCGCCTTCCGTTGGCAGTGGATACCACGCCTCACCGTGAATGGGTTCATGCACCCAGCGTTGGGGAGGCTTTTTTTCAAAACAAGCCAAGTGCTTTTCCAGCAGCAATAAGACCAGCACACGATTGTTGTTCATGGGTGAGATAGATGAGCGTTTTGATTGTTGGGCGGTCGGCCTCTCACTGGCTGATTTTCTGCACTGCATCCTTGGCGTCGTTGAGTTCGTCGAACATCACGTCATCGCTCTTGCCAGGTGACAACTCGCGTTCCAGTTTTATCAGGGTTTTCTGCGTGTCCACCGCATCTGCTGGGCCGAGTTGTCCCTCGAAGAATCGAATGATCTTGCCAATGTCGCCGCCTCTCTCGATAAAGTTCGCCAGCCGATCGGCAGTGAAGTAAATCGGATGGCTGACGGCCAGCAGCCACAGCGACGCCATTGCACCTTCTGGGGTGTCAAATTTATTTTCCAGGCCAACTGTGCCGATAGCCAAGCCGGCCGCCATTTTCTCTACGGTGGACGTCTGTACCGATTTCTCGGGATCAAGCTGAAAAGTTCGGATTGCGTTCATGTATTCTTCAAAGGACTCGAATTTTTCAGGTGTGATGCCGGTCTCCTTGGCTTGCATGGCCCGATCGCCAATCTTTTCTATGTCCTCGTTTGGTTTGATAATTCCGAATATATGCAAGGTTGCATTGGCGACTTGTATTATTCTGCCTGCTGCCTCCAATGCTGGAACGATCTTGGGCAAGACCGTCGTGCAAAAAGTAGATACGGCCGGACCGATCGATGACAATGCGCTGCAGACACTGGTAATAACACCTACAAACATTGTTTCCCTTTCAGATTGAATCGATGTTGCGAAGAAAGTCAAAGAGGCTATCGCGGCACAAAAGCTTGTCAAAGTCCGCCAAAGATTCTTGTAAACAATGGAATGCCTGCTTCAATCCATCTTGGAGAATTTCGACATCCCTGCTGCCCAAGGAAACAGTTGTCTGTACCGCGCAGTCTTGAACCACGCGGCACAGCCCGTTAGCCAGTGGTGACTCCCCAAAGCCTGGGCGATTCAACCATCCCTGATGTTTGCGTACCAGTCGTTCCCGCAGCCGCTCACGCAGAACTGCATCTGCCTGAGCCTTCCGTTTCGGATGCAGCTTGAGTAGCATGTTGAGCATCAGCGTGGCATCGCGCAGAAACTCGGCCAGCATTTCAGGCGTGTCGAGCAATGGATGCGCCGCCAGACGCGGAAACAGAAACCCGCGCTGATCCCAGAGCTGCCGCTGCCCATGCAGCCGGATTTCCGCCTCGCCCAGTTCCGCCCCATTCGTCTTGACCGTTTCCGTGATCTTCAATCGCACCGGCCCATGCCAGCCACCGCAGTAGATGATCGTTTCACCGGGCTGCAGCATCGGCAGAAAATCCTTCTGCTCATCCGACAGCCCCATCGCGTCGCCGATCGTGTTGCGGTCATCCGCCGCAAACAGCCGGTGAACAATCTTGGTGTTGGTGTTCTTGATGACATCCGACACCAGCTTGTTCGGAATCTGATCGGCGATGATCAGCCCCTCGCCATACTTCCGTACTTCGGCCAGCAGGTTGGCGAACATCTCGACGCCCATCTTCTTCGACCCCGGATCACCCGGCTCGGGCCGCGACAACAGCCGGTGCGCCTCTTCCACCAGCGTCAGGTGCCGGAAACCGGGTTGTTCGCGGTGGCGCTGTTTCATGCATTCGGCCAGCCGCGTCAGGATCAGCCCCATGAGTAGCGCCTTGTCCTGCTCGTCCTTGAGTTCTTCGAGTTCGATGACCACCCGTTTGTCCAGCAGTTGGTCGAGGTTCATCGAGCGGCGGGTGTTGAGCATCCGCCCTTTGGTGCCGAGTGTCAGGCTGGTTAACCGGGCCACCAGAGAACCGCGGTATTTCTCTTCGAATTCGGTCCCCATCTTCTTGGACTTGATCACGGCGTCCAGTTCTCCAATCATGTCGGAGAAGGCCGGCCAAACATCGCTGTCCGGTGCCCAGGGATCATCGACGAGCAGGTTTTCGTTCTCGTGGATCATCCAGCCCTTCTTGGCGTAGGCGTTGATGATGGCTTCTTCGACGATCTGCGGCATCGCGGCTTCCATCGGGAATACCGCGGCCAGCGTCGCCTTGAGGGTGTCGATGTGGCTGGCCAGGCTTTGATGGCGTGACACCAGTTCGAATGGATTGAGCCGGAATAGGGCCAGATCCTCGCGCCCCAGGCAATAGTATTCAACGGCCAAGCCTGTGCCATGCAGTGCCCGGTACTCCGTCTTGGCTGGCTCGATGACCAGGAACGGCAGCTTCGATTCGATCAGCAGTTTCAGGCAGGTGGTGGTCTTGCCTGCACCGGTCACGCCGGTGACGAAGACGTGCTTGCACAGATCCTCCGGTGACAGGCGCACCACGCTGTGCGGCAAGCTGCGGCCATGCTGGACGATGTGCCCGAGGGCGATGTCGCTGACCGTGTCCGAGCGGTCGCTGGTGTTGAGCGCGAAATCGACGCTCTTGCGGATCTTCAGCCCCGGCAATTCCCGCGCCGGCATGCCGGCGACCAACGCAAGTTCCTCGGTGTTGAGCCACGTCGCGCCGGCCACGGCTCCCCTTGACAAGAGCGGTGTGCTGTGGACTAGGGCTTGGTCGGTGGAGATGCCGTGCTGGTCGCTGCGCCGCTCTTGCAACAGGTCACGCAGGCTGCATGCCCGGTCGGGCAGCTTGTGGACGCGCAGTGGGGTGACGCCGGACTGGTTACCCTGGAAGGTCGAAAGGGCGCCGCGTGCAAGTCGGTCGTAGGTGGAGCGGTTCTCTGCGCTCAAGTAGATCGCGGTGCGGTACATCCCTTTCGATCGTCCGCGCAGAAACCGATCCACCAGCGTTTCGCCGAGGTGCTTGAGCATCCCTTCAGCGCGCTTGTCTGTGCGCTCGCTGGTCAGGGAACTGCTTCGACCGCCACTATGTCCTTCGGCGCGGGAGGTGTTCCGTCCCGTGGTGGTGGCGTCATTGGTGCCCGTGGTGCGGGATTCGCTGCTGCCGTCGTTGCGGCCGTGGCTGCTGGAGTCCGTGCGGCCTGTGGTGATGGATGCGCTGGTGCCTGTGGTGTGGGATTCGCTGGTGCCGGAGTTCGTGCCTCTGCTGTCGTTGCTGCCGCGGTTCCAACTGGAACCACTTTTGGTGTCTGAGCTGCCCTTGCTCTCGTTCACCCCCTTGCTCATGCCGCGTGTGTCGCTGGTGGAGCCTCCACGGGTGTTGCTGTCGGACGTGCCACGGGTTTCCGTGACTGAACTGCCTTTGCTGGTGCCCTGGGTGTCGCTTTCCGAGCGGCCCTGTGTTCGGCTGTCGGATGACCCGGTGGTGTCGGTGAACTGGTAGCCGGTGTTTTCCGACCGCTGCACTGACTGCTTGATGTGGGCGGAGACCTCGGAGGCGAGGTCGTACACCTGCTCCAGCGTGTCCCGGATGTCCTCGTCGCTGGCGGGGGTTGCCACCACGGTCAATTGCCAAGTTTCGCCTAGCAGGCTGTTGACGAGTCGCTCGACCCCTTGGGATTCATCCTCCTGGGCGTGCTGCGGCTCCTGGTTGAGAGAGGGCACGCCGGTCATCAGCCCGAAGTGCCGACTCTTGGCCAGCATGGCGCGCAGTTCCGGCGCGTCATCGCGGGTTTCCACAAGCCGGGCGCCGAGGAAATTGCCCTCGAACCCGGCCTTGAGCGTCTTGGCGGCTTCGTGGACACAAGCCGCCCCACCCGCTGCATCGGCCACGACACCCACGTACAGCTCGACACCTTCCGGCTTGCCGGACAGTAGGTAAACGCAGGCGCAGCCACTCGCATTCAGACTGGAGAAGACATTCGCAATCGCCTGCCGGTAAGCGGTGGGTTTGTCTTCGCTGATTTCGTGGAGGCGAAACAGTCGGTAGCCCAGTTGCCGATCGGGCTGGTGCGCGAGGGGCAGCGCGCTGAAATCCGGTGCGTCCCAGGTCAGGTTGGGAATGCGGGTGGCAAGTTGGGCGTCGAGGGTCTGGAGAAGGGTCATGGGCACGGGGTCACGGTGCAGCGAGCGGGATTGACCGCGCGGGCTGTCGTGTGGAGATCGCCGGGCCGTGCGGTGTGCTGGATTTATCAGCGCTGCAGTCTTAACAGGAAGCGCGACAGGTGATGTCGCACGCCTGATTTCTTTGTGATTTTCATCACATTTTGCGTATCTGGCCGCGGCTTGAGGTGGGGCCCCGCACACGCCGTGTGCGCTGCGAGCGCCTACCCCTCCAGCGCCGCCACCTGCCGCAGCGCCCGCTCGAAGACCTCGACCGGCTGGCCGCCGGAGATCAGGTGGCGTTCGTTCAGGATGATTGCCGGCACCGAGCGGATGCCGTGCTGCTGGTAGAACAGCTCGTGCTCGCGCACCGCGTCGGCATGGCGGTCGCTCGAGAGCACCGCGTCGACCTCGGCGGCTTCCAGCCCGGCCTCGGCCGCGGCCTGCCACAGCACGTCGCGGGCGCCCGGGTTCTGGCCCAGCGTGAAGTAGGCGCGCAGCAGCGCGTGCTTGAGCCGGCGCTGTGCCTCGGGCGAGATCAGCCCGGCGTGATGCAGCAGCCGGTGCGCGTCGAAGGTGTTCCAGATCCGGCTGCGCTTGCCCAGTCCGAAGGTGAAGCCGACGCTGGCGCCGCGCTGGCGGATGGCCTCGGTGTTGGCTGCGACCTGCTCGGGCGTGATGCCGTACTTGCGCGTCAGGTGGCCGACGATCTCCTCGCCCTCCGGCGGCATCGCCGGATTCAGCTCGAAGGGCTGCAGATGCAGCGTGGCGCTGATGCCGTCGGCACGGACCCGGTCCAGGGCCTGCTCCAGCGCATGCAGGCCGATCGCGCACCACGGGCAGGAAACATCGGAGACGAAGTCGATCTTCATGCCCGCGAGCATCGCTCAGCGGCGCGGGGCTTGTCCAACCCCGCGTGCAGCATCAGCCCTCGAAGCCGTTCGGGTTGGCCGACTGCCAGCGCCAGCTGTCCTCGCACATGCGGTCGATGCCGAACTGCGCCTTCCAGCCCAGGATCTGCTCGGCCGCGGCCGGGTCGGCGTAGCAGGCGGCGACGTCGCCGGGGCGGCGGTCGACGATGCGGTAGGGCACCGGGCGGCCGCTGGCCTTCTCGAAGGCTTTCACCACGTCGATGACGCTGTAGCCCTGGCCGGTGCCGAGGTTGACGGTGACCGAGGCCTTTGCCTCGATCAGGTGGCGCAGCGCCGCGACATGGCCCTGGGCCAGGTCGCAGACGTGGATGTAGTCGCGCACGCCAGTGCCGTCGGGCGTGTCGTAGTCGCCGCCGAAGACCTGCAGGAACTCGCGCTTGCCCACCGCGACCTGGGTGACGTAGGGCATCAGGTTGTTCGGGATGCCGCGCGGGTCCTCGCCGAGGGTGCCGCTGGCGTGCGCGCCCACCGGGTTGAAGTAGCGCAGGCAGGCGATCGCCCAGCCCGGCGTGCAGCGCTCGAGCTCGCGCAGCATCTGCTCGCCCAGCAGCTTGGTCATGCCGTAGGGGTTGGTGCTGGAGAGCGCGCAGTCCTCGGTGATGGGCAGGCGCTCGGGCTGGCCGTAGACGGTGGCCGAGGAGCTGAAGACCAGCGTCTTCACACCGCAGCGCTCCATCGCCGTGGTCACGCTGACCAGGCCGCCGAGGTTGTTGCGGAAGTATTCGAGCGGCTTGGCGACCGATTCACCCACCGACTTGTGCGCGGCGAAATGCACCACGCCCTGCACGCCGTGGCGGGCGATGATGTCGGCCATGCGGTCGGTGTCGTTGACATCGGCCTCCTCGAAGACGGGCTTCTCGCCCAGCAGGGCTTCCAGGCGCTGCAGCACGACGGGCGAGCTGTTGGCGAAGTTGTCGACGCCGAGGACACGGAAGCCGGCCTCCTTCAGCGCGATCCAGGTGTGGGAGGCGATGTAGCCGGTGGCTCCGGTCAGCAGGATGGTCGTCATGTCGGTGTTCAGGTCGCAGTGGCGTTGGTGTCGGGCTCCTCCCGTGCCGCTCGCCAGCCCGGTCCCGACAGCGCCGATTGTGGCAAACCCGCATGGCGGGGCGATGATCCAGCTCTGAGCGCCGGCGCGCATCGATCCGGCAGGATGCGCAAAATCACCGGCCTGTCCTGCCGGAGATGAGGATGCCCATGCCGACCTTTGCTGTCCTGTTCGTGTCGCCGCGCTGCCGGGGCCGCCGATGAGCGCGTTCTCGGCCTGGTTCTTCGCCCGGGTGCAGGCGGCGGACTTCTACCGCGCGCTGCACCGCGAGGCGGTGGCGCTGCTGCCCGCGCCGTCACCGGGCGCGCGCTGGCTCGATGTCGGCTGCGGCCCCGGACTGGTCGCGCGGCTGGCGGCCGAGCGCGGCTACCGCGTGCTGGGCACCGACCTCGATCCGGCGATGGTCGCGCAGGCGCGCCGCCAGGCCCGCCGTGCGGGCTCCGCCGCCACCTTCGACGCTGCCGACCTGCTGGCCGATCCGCCCGGCGGCACGGGGCCGCGCTTCGAGGTGGTCTCGGCCGCGTCGCTGCTGGTGGTGCTGGATGATCGGGCGGCCGGTCTGCGGCGGCTGCTGGCGCGGGTGGGCGAAGGCGGCACGCTGCTGCTGGTCGAGCCCGACGCGTCGATGACGCCGCAGTCGGCCGCGGCGCTGCGGGCCCGCCTCGGGCCGACGCTGGGGCGCGGCGCCTGGGTGCTGTCCCTGTGGGCGCGCACCCGCCGGCCCGAGCGGGCGATCCGCGCCGAGGACCTGCAGGTGCCGGGCTGGACGCTGCAGCGTGAGCCGCTGCTGGGCGGGCTGGTCAATGCCTGGCGTCTGACCCGCGATGTCCCGGTCTGACGCCGGGGGGCAGATCGCCCCGCCTACAATCGCCGCCATGTTGCAAGCCCTGCTCGAACCCCTCGGTCGCGAGGCCCTCGGCCGCGTCACGCTGCTGCTCAACCATGTGCTGGCCGCCGAGCCGGAAGCCACCCGCCGCCTGCTCGGCCATGTCGGGCGCTCGATCGGCGTGCAGTGGCGCCAGTGGCCGGCGCTGCTGCCGGCGCCGCCGCGGGCGGTCTGGCGCGTGACGCCGGCCGGTCTGCTCGAGCTGGATGAAGACCTGCTGCTGGTGCCCGTCGGCGCTGGCGAGGAGGAGACGCTGGTGGTCACGCTCGACGGCAGCGAGATGCTGCGCTGGGGCCTGGCCGGCCTGGCGGGGCGCCCGCCGATGGACATCCGGGGTGACGCCGCCTTTGCCGCCGAGGTCGCCTGGCTGGCCGAGAATGTGCGCTGGGACCTCGAGGACGATCTGGCCCGCGTGGTCGGCGACGGCCCGGCGCGCCTGCTCGGGCGCCTCGGCAGCGGCCTGGCGCAGACGGTGGGGGCCTTCGCGCAGCGCATGCGCCGCCCGGCCTGATCCGTCGTCCCGTTGTCCATCATGAGCAACTGGCCCCGGCTCGCGCTGATCGCGTGGGTGATGCTGCGCCACGGCATGGACCAGCTGGTGCTGACGCAGTTCAGCCACCCGATGCTGCGCTTGCTGGCGCGTGCGCTGTCCGTTGGCCGGCGGCTCGATGCGCCGCGCGGCGTGCGTCTGCGCCTGGCTTTCGAGCGGCTCGGGCCGATCTTCGTCAAGTTCGGCCAGGTGCTGTCCACCCGGCGCGACCTGATGCCGCCCGACATCGCCGACGAGCTGGCCCGGCTGCAGGACCGCGTGCCGCCGTTCTCCAGCGCGCTGGCGCGCCAGC
>JBJOPV010000009.1:0-28993 GCA_046050625.1 Pseudomonadota bacterium | reverse complement strand
GATCCGCGCGGTCCACCTCGACTACTTCCGCGCCGGCGCCGATGTCGCCACCAGCGCCAGCTACCAGGCCACCTTCGAGGGCTTCGCCCGGCGCGGCCTGGACACGCAGGCCGCCGCCGCGCTGATGCGCCGCTCGGTCGAGCTGACGCAAGAGGCCCGCGCGCAGTGGCTGCGCGAGCGCCCAGGCAACGACCCGCGCCCGGCGCCGCTGGTGGCCGCCTCGGTCGGCCCCTACGGCGCGATGAAGGCCGACGGCTCGGAATACCGTGGCGACTACGGCCTGGACGAGGCCGCGCTGATGGCCTTCCACCGCCCGCGCCTGGAGGTGCTGAAGGCCGCCGGCGCCGACCTGATGGCCTGCGAGACCCTGCCCTGCCTGGCCGAGGCACGCGCGCTGGCGCGGCTGATGGACGAGCTGGGCCTGCGCGGCTGGATCAGCTTTTCCTGCCGCGACGGCGGCCACACCAGCCAGGGCGAGCCGATCGGCGACTGCGCGGCGGCGCTGGCGCCCTTCGCCTCGGTGGTGGCGATCGGCGTCAACTGCACCGCGCCGCAGCACATCGCGTCGCTGGTGCGCGCGATCCGCGCCCGCACCGAGCGGCCGGTGCTGGTCTACCCGAACGCGGGCGAGGTCTGGGACGCGCAGGCCAAGGTCTGGCGCGCCGGCCCCGAGTGCGCGCACCGCGCCTTCGACGCGCAGGCGATGGACTGGGCAGGCGCAGGCGCGCGGCTGATCGGCGGGTGCTGCCGCACCTCGCCGGCCGACATCGCCGCGCTGTGGCGGCGCTGGGAGCAGCAGGGCTGATCAGGCTGAGTCGCCCCACCCGGCCCCGTTCAGCTGACCGGCAGGAAGCCCATCGGCGCATTGGCCGCGGTGACGAAGCGCGACAGGTTGGGCAGCACCGTCGTCAGGTCGGAGGCCGAGGCGCCGAACCAGCGTGCCAGCGTCGCCGCATAGCGGTCGACCGGCGTGGTCGGCAGCAGCCGGCCCTGGCCGACATCCTCCGGCCCGCCCAGCGCCACCGTCGGCCACTGGCCGTAGAGCCGGTTGCCGTTGACCGCACCGCCCATGACGAAGTGATGGCTGCCCCAGCCGTGGTCGGAGCCACGGCCGTTGGACTGCAGGCCGCGGCCGAAGTCCGAGGCGGTGAAGGTGGTCACGCTCGAGGCCACGCCCAGCTCGACGGTGGCCTGGTGGAAGGCGGCCATCGCGCTGGCCAGCTCGCCCAGGCGCAGCGCCTGGTTGTCGAGCAGGTTGTCGTGGAAGTCGTAGCCGCCCTGGGCGACGAAGAAGATCTGGCGCCGGTGGCCCAGCCCGCTGCGCGCGGCGATCAGCTGCGCGACCATGCGCAGCTGCGCGGCCAGACCGCTGGCCGGAAACACGGTCGCGAGCGCCGGCACCGACGCCAGCGCCTCCTTGGCGCGCTGGCCGGTGGCGATCGAGCGCGCACCGATGGTGGTGTAGGCCTGCTCGAGCAGGTGGCTGCGCGGCTCGGTCAGCAGCTTGTTCATGGCCGTCGCCATGGCCGGGTCGTGGCGCCAGTGGCCGGGCGTCATCGTCTCGATCACCACCGGGCCCTGGGTGGTGACCTGGTACTGCACCACCGAGGCGCCGGCCTGCATGATGTTGTTGCCGGCCAGGGACATGCACATCGACACGCCCGCACCGGCGTTGTAGGCGCTGGAGGTCATGTCGGCGACCCGGCCGAGCCAGCCGGTCGTCGAGGCCCGCGTCGGCAGCCCCGTCTGCCAGGACGACTGCTGGTCCGAGTGGGAGTACAGGCCCAGCGGCATCTGCACCGTGCGGTTCTTGTACTGTGTCAGTGTGGTCGGCCAGGCCAGCGTGCCGACGTTGGCGACGATGGCGCAGCGGCCCGCGTCGAACAGCGGCCGGATCGGCGCCAGCGCCGGATTGAGGCCGAGCTGCGGCCCGGTGAAGCCGCTCAGCGACAGCGGCAGCAGCGTGGCCTGCGGCAGCGCGATCGCCGGGCGGGCGCTCAGGTAGCGCGCGTAGGCGCTCGACTCGACCGGCACGACCGTGTTGCTGTTGTCGTTGCCGCCGTGCAGGAAGATGCACACCAGCGCCTTGTGGTCGCCAGCGGTCTGCGCCGCCGCCGCACCGATGGCGGCGAGGTTGGCAGCGAAGGGCGTGCCGGCCCAGGCCGTCGCCAGGGCCGTGCGGCGCAGGAAGTCGCGGCGGGCCAGATGCTTGTGGAGGTAGCTCATGGGAAAAGGTCCTGTCCGTCGCGCGTTCAGCGCTGCACCACGTACTCGGGCGAGGTCATCACCAGATAGACCGCCTTCCAGACCCGCAGCCGGCGGGCGTTGGGCAGCGTCACCGGCAGGGTGTTCATCACCTCGGTGAGGGTCGCCTTGGTGGAGGCGCTCATCTGGCCGGCGGTCAGCTCCAGGTCGAGCAGGCTCAGCAGCGTCTCGGCGTTGTCGGCCACCGCCTCGTAGCGGCTGTAGCTCGGCAGGATCTTGCCGCCGAAGCCGCGCTCGGCCAGGTAGGACATGAAGTTGCTGTAGCCGGTCAGCGTCGTCTCGTGGGTGATCTGGAACTCCGGCGCGGTCAGGCCGGCGCTCAGGATCGGGCCCGGCGGCGCGTAGTCGGGCCGGAAGAAGTTGAAGACGCTGGGTGAGCGCTGCGGGTTCTGGCCCAGGCTGGTCACCGGGTCTTCCAGGTTCCAGATCGTCCAGACGCCATCGTTCGGCTGGGCATTGAAGGCGCGCAGCCAGTGGCCGAAGCGCAGCATCGGCTCGCGCAGCTTGCCGTGGCGGGCGTCGGCCAGCATCGCGTCGCCGCGGGCCTCGGTGTCGAGCAGGACGGCACGCAGCACCGCCGCCAGATCGCCGCGCACGCCCCGGCCGTTGTTGGCCCAGACCGCCGCGACCCGGGCCACGTAGGCACGGCTCGGATTGCTGGTGACGAAGCGCTTGATGAGCTGCTCGCTCATGAAGGGCGCGACATTCGGATGGTTGGCCAGCGTGTCGAGCGCGATCTTCAGCGAGGTCGGCCCGTCGGTGCCGGCCGGGATCACCACCCCGTTGACGATCGCCTTGGCCGAGGTCGAGGTGATCGCCGGGTTGTTCATCATCGGCGCGTTCCAGGCCCGCACGCCGTTGAAGGTCCAGCCGGTGAAGACCTTGGCCATGCCCATGACCTCGGGAATGCCGTAGGTCGGGATCGGGTTGCCGCCGGCGTCGAGCTGGCGCGAGCCGTCGGGGTTGAGCATCCACAGGCCGATGCTGAAGAGCTGCATCACCTCGCGCGCATAGTTCTCGTCAGGCAGACGGCCGGTGGCGGCATCTTCCTTCTGGTTGTTCATGTGCGACAGGTAGATGCCCATCGCCGGGCTGAGCGACACCGCCTCCAGCAGCTGGCGGTAGTTGCCGAAGGCGTGCCGGGCCAGCAGGTCGATGTAGGCGGCATGCGCGGCCGGCTGGGTGTCGATGCCGCTGTTGATCGCGCTGGTGACGAAGATCTCGGCCAGCGCGAGGGTCATGCGCTGGCGCAGCTGGTCCTGGCCGGTGACCGCCTGCGACCAGAAGCTCTCCATGAAGGCGTTGATGTGCTCCGAGGTGCCCAGCGGGCCCTTCATCGCCACATAGTCGAAATGGCTGGGCGTGCTCAGCGGCCGGGCCAGCTGGTCGTCGATCCAGGCCGCCGGCGTCATCGTCGCGGCCCGGGCGATCTCGCTGGCGGTGGCGCCCCAGGTCGCCTGGTTCAGCAGCCGGGCGGCCTGCTTCTGCGCAGGCGTCAGCGGCGCCGGATACGGCGTGGTCGGCGGAATCAGCACCGTCGAGGCGGTGGCGTAGCAGAACTTCTTCTTGCCGAAGGCCGGATCCTTGCCGAAGGCCGGGCTGGAGCAGGTCTGGCTGGCGGTGGCGTAGCGATACAGCCACTGGCCCGGAATGCCGTAGGCGACGCGGCGGGTGCCCTCGAAGCGGCAGGTGCCCCACTCGGCGGCGCAGGCGGTGCGGGTGTAGGGCACGCCGTCGATCAGGAAGGTCGTCCCGGTCTGGGCACCGGCGGGGGCGCCCGCCAGCAACAGCCCCCCCAGTGCAGTCGCCGCGCGGGCCGCGAGGCGGATCGGCAGACGCCCGGGGCGCCGCTGTCGTCGTTCTTCCACGATCGTCTCCAAATCCTGTTGCCGCGCGAACCCGTGTTCACGCTCGATGTTTTTGCATTTTCAGCAACCATCGGTGACCTATCCGTAACCGAGCGTCAGGAGGCCGGCGACACGCCCCCCGCGAATCGGGTGCCGCACCGCGATTCGTGTGAGGCGTCACGCCAGGACACCGGCGCCGGTGTTGTCCGCGCGGCACACCCAGGCGGGCAGAGCCGACAGGATGCGCCTATCGTGGCGGCATGCTGATGCGCATCGTCTCGATCCTGTTCCCGCTCTTCGCGATCACCGCGCTGGGCTATCTCGTCGGCCGGCGCTACCGACCCGACCTGGCCGAGGCCAACCGGCTCAACATGGAGGTCTTCACCCCGGCGCTGGTCTTCGCCGCGCTGGCCGGGCGCGAGGTCCGGCCGGCCGACGATCTGCCGCTGCTGGGCGCGACGCTGGCGGTGCTGGCGGGCAGCGGCGGCGTGGGCTGGGCGGTGGCGCGCTGGCGCGGCATCGACCCGCGCACGCTGGTGCCGCCGATGATGTTCTGCAACAGCGGCAACCTTGGCCTGCCGCTGGCGGTGCTGGCCTTCGGCCCGGAGGCGCTGGCCCCGGCGGTGGTGATGTTCGCGGTGACCAATCTGGTGCACTTCTCCTTCGGCGTCTGGCTGCTGGACCACCGCGCGCGGCTGGTCGACGCCTGGCGCTCGCCCTCGGTGCTGGCGGCCTTCGCGGGCGTGGCGGTCAGCCTGTCGGGCCTGGGCGTGTGGCCGCCGCTGATGACCGCGATCCGCATGGTCGGCGACATCGCGGTGCCGCTGATGCTGCTGGCGCTGGGCGTGCGGCTGGCGGACTCGCGCATCGCCGCGGTGGGCTTCGGCCTGACGGGTGCGCTGCTGCGGCCGCTGGCCGGTGCCGGCGTGGCCTGGCTGGCCGCGCTGGCCTTCGGCCTGCCCGAGCGCGAGCAGGCGATGCTGCTGATCTACGGCGCGCTGCCGCCGGCGGTGCTGAACTACATGTTCGCCGAGCGCTACGCTCAGGAGCCCGACCGGGTGGCGTCGATCGTGCTGATCGGCAACGCGATCGCGCCGCTGGTGCTGTCGGCTGCGCTGGCGGTGGCGCTGCGCTGAGCCGCCACGCACAGCGCGGCACACAGCCAGGCGCTCCACAGCGTGTGGCTCGGATAGTGCGCGCCGCGCAGCGTCTGCGCCAGCCCGAACAGCACCCCGGCCAGCAGCGTGGCAGTCAGCCAGGCGCACGCCAGGCGTGGACGGCTCTGGCGCAGCAGGAAAAATCCGCTCAGGAAGCAGAAGGCGCCGGCCGCGTGGCCGGAGGGAAAGCAGTGCCCCGCACCCCCATCCATCACGCCCCAGGCCCAGTGCGAGACATGCAGGACCGGCACGGCCGCCTGGGCGCCGAACTCGGTCAGATCCCACGGACAGCTGGTGGTGCTGATGCGCTTGAGGCCAGGCACCAGCAGCGCCGCGGCCAGCGTGACCGCCAGCCAGCGGCAGCGCTCGGCGCGGGACGGCCCGGCCAGCAGCGGCCGCCAGGCATCGACGGCCAGCAGCGCCAGCACGGCCCAGCCGAGCCGGCGTCCGCCCTCATGCAGCAGCGCGCTCGTCCACCAGGCCTGGCGCAGCGGAAAGCCGCTCGCATCGCCCAGCAGGCGCATCACCGCCAGGTCCAGCCCGGAGGCATCCCAGGCCAGCACCGCCAGCAGCGTCGCCAGCAGGACCTGCAGGTCACGCCGACGCACGACCACGGGTGTGGGTGCGGGCGTCACGAGCGGCGGCATCCGGCCAGCAGGTCCAGCGCCGGCTCGTGCAGCGCGGTGCGCACGTCGAGCAGGCCCAGCAGCGTGTGGAACAGATGGTCATGCGCGGCCGGCTGCGCGGCGCGCCGGCGCAGGCAGTCGAGGTCGAGCCGCTCCTGGCGCGCCAGACCGTCGGAGAACCACATCACCATCGGCACACGCTTCTGGACCGCTGGCGCGATGGCCCAGGGCAGGCCGTGCAGATAGAGATTGGACTCGCCCAGCGACTCGCCGTGGTCGGAGAGATAGATCATCGCGGTGTCGACCTGGCCGGACTGCGCCTGCGCCTTCAGCCGCGCGATCAGCGTCGCCAGCACATGGTCGGTGTAGAGCAGCGCGTTGTCGTAGGCGTTGGCGATGGCGGCGCTGTCGCACTGGCGCAGGTCATCGCTCTGGCAGGCTGGCTGGAAGCGGGCGAAGCGCTCAGGGTAGCGGCGGAAATAGGACGGGCCGTGGTTGCCGAGCATGTGCAGCACGATGAGGCCGCTGCCCTTGGCCGCGGCCAGCCGCTCGTCCAGGCCGGCCAGCAGCGCCTCGTCGAGGCAGCGGCCCTCGGCGCACAGCCCTGGTGGGTCGAGGCGCACCATCTCCTCGGTGGGCAGGCCGTCGCAGACGCCCTTGCAGCCGGACTGGTTGTCGCGCCACAGCACCTCGACGCCGGCCCGCGCCAGCACATGCAGCAGCGACTCGCTGCCGCGGATGCGCGCCTCGTCGTAGTCGCGCCGGCCCACCGGCGCGAACATGCACGGCACCGAGACCTCGGTGTTGGTGCCGCAGCTCGAGGCCTGCGGGAAGTTGATCAGGCCGGGCACGGCCGCCAGCTCCGGCGTGGTCTGGCGCATGTGCCCGTTCAGGCCCCAGTTGGCCGCACGGGCCGTCTCGCCCACCACCAGCACCACCCGCAGGGGCCGGGTGCGCGCGGCCATCGCCGGGCCCGGCCGGGCATCCAGACCGATGGGCTGGCGCGGCTTGGCCGCGCCGCGCAGGTCGGCCGCCAGCACGCTGCCGGTCGACCAGACCAGATTGGCCGGCGTGACCAGATAGCGCAGGTCACGCTGGTTGCGCATCATCGACGACAGCGGCCGGAACTCGATCAGGATCGCCGCCGACAGCAGCAGCAGCGCCCCCAGCAGCCACAGTGCGCGTGTGCCCAGCGCACGCCAGAACGGCCGCTGGCGCAGCCGCATCCGCCACATCAGCACCGCCGGCAGCACGCCCTTGAACAGCAGGCTGGCCAGCAGCGCCAGGCCGATCAGCTCGCCGGCCTCGGCCGGATCGGTGCGCAGCGCGTTGCGCAGCATCGACGGATCGAGATAGATGCCGAAGGTCGCGATGAAGTGGGAGCCGCCAGCGGCGAGCAGGAGCAGCAGCGCCGCCACCGGCTTGAGCAGCCGGCCGTGGCACAGCAGGCCCAGCACCAGGAAGTTCAGCGCCAGCAGCGCCAGTGCCAGCGCCAGGCCGAACCCCCAGGAGGACGGATCGCCGAGCGAGCGGCCGGTCAGCGCTTGGCGGAAGAAGGCGGCGTTGGCGCTGAGCAAGAACACGCTGACGGCCAGCAGCAGCCCTTCCGCCGGCCACGATTGGCGCCAGAACGGCGGCCGCCGCCCAGGCAAGAGCGAGGGGAAGAAGACGGAAAGATTCATGCGGTCGACCCATCCAGGGCGCCCGATTGCGCCGAGCGCCGATGAAGCCAGCCTGAACCTGCGTGAAGGCACAGCCGCCCGCCGGGACATGCCCCGGATCGCCAGCGGAAGTGCTAGCGTCGCGCGCCATGAGACTGCTCCTTCTTGAAGACGACCCCATCCTCGGCGAAGGCCTGCGCGATTTCCTGCGGGTGGAAGGCCACGGCGTCGACTGGTTCCAGCGCCTGAGCGACGCGATGCTGATGGCCGGCGAGCCCTATGACGCGCTGCTGGTCGACTGGCAGCTGCCCGACGGCTCGGGCATCGACTGGGTGCGCACGCTGCGCCGGCGCGGCCTGAGCACGCCGATCCTGATGCTGACCGCGCGCGACCGGCTCGGCGACCGCATCAACGGCCTGGACGCCGGCGCCGACGACTACCTGGTCAAGCCCTTCGAGCCGGAAGAAATGGCGGCGCGGCTGCGCGCGGTCTGCCGCCGCTCGGCCGGCAGCGCCAGCGACGTGCGCCGCATCGGTGCCATCGAGATCGAGCTGAGCGGGCGCACCGCGCGCCTCGAGGGCCGGCGCGTCGAGCTGACCGCACGCGAGTGGGCGGTGCTGGAGGCCCTGGTGCTGCGCGCCGGGCGCATCGTCTCGAAGACCGACCTGGACGCGCTGGTGCTGGGCAACGACGCCGAGGTCGTCAGCAACGCGCTGGAGGTGCACATCTCGGCGCTGCGGCGCAAGCTCGGCCGCGAGCTGATCGAGACGGTGCGCGGCATGGGCTACCGGCTGGCGACGACATGAGCCGCAGCGTCGCGGCGGTGCAGTCGATCGGCACCCGGCTGTCGTCGGCGCTGCTGTGGATCGCCGTCGCCTGGGGCCTGCTGGCCGCGCTGGCGGTCTGGCTGGTGGTCGAGCACGAGGTCGACGAGCTGCTCGATGACGCGCTGATCGCCTCGGCCGGGCTGATCTCCGGCCTGCTGCCCGATGCAGCCACCCAGGACGCGGTGCTGAGGCAGGCCGCGGCCACCGTCTCGCTGGCCCCGGGCAGCAGCCGCTTCTCCTGGCAGGTGGTCGATCGGGGCGAGCATGTGGTGATCCGCTCGTCGCGGGCCCCGGCCGGACCGCTGCTGCCCCGCCACCGCGAGGGCCTGAGCGATTCGCCCGAGGGCTGGCGGGTCTACGGCCTGGCGCTCGGCCGCGAGGGGCGCATCCTTTATGTCGCCCAGTCGCGCGAAGAGCGGCTGGAGGCACTGGGCGATGTCACGCTGGGCACGCTGGTGGCGGCGCTGATGGTGGGCGTGGGCGGGGCGACCGCGCTGCGCCGGCGCGCCCGGCGCGAGCTGCTGCCGCTCGACCAGCTCTCGGCCCAGGTGCAGCGCCACGATCCGATGGACAGCGGCACCGCACTGCCCCCGGCCGAGCGCGTGGAGCTGCAGCCGATCCGCGACGCGATCGACGCGCTGGGCCGGCGTCTGGCGCAGCGCATCCGCCAGGAACGTGCCGTGGTGGCCCACGCGGCCCACGCGCTGCGCACCCCGCTGGCGGGCATGGACGCGCAGCTGGCGGTGGCCCTGCGCCAATGCCCGCCGGAGGCGGCCGGCACCCACCAGCGCCTGCAGCGCACCCGGGAGGCGGCCGCCCGGCTGTCGCGGGTGGTGACTGCGCTGCTGACGCTGTTCCGCTCCGGCGTCGACATCGAGCGCCGACCGGTGGACGCCGCCGAGCTGCTGGCCGACATCCCGATGCCCGGCCTGCAGCTGGACTTCGCCCCGGCCTTCACGGCAGAGGGCCCGGCACGGGCCGCGCCACTGCCCGCCGATGCCGATCTGCTCGCCGCTGCGCTGGCCAATCTGCTCGACAACGCGGTGCGCCATGGCGCGCGGCAGGTCAGCGTCGAGCCGGTCGACGCCGGCCTGCGCCTGATCGACGACGGCCCCGGCATCGAGCCGGCGCGCCTGCAGGCGCTGCAGCAGGCGCTCGACGCCCAGGCCTACGAAGGCCGCACCGGCCTGGGCCTGATGCTGGCCGACCTGGTGGCACGTGCGCATGGCGGCCGGCTGAGCCTGGGCCCCTCGCCCTACGGCTGCGGCCTGGCGGTGACGCTGACGCTCGGCGAGCCGCGGAGTCAGCGCGACGACGACACGGCCGGCGGCAGCGGGCCGAACTCGGCCGGCACCCAGCGGTAGGCCTCGCCCTCGCGGCCGACCCGGCCCAGGCCGGGGAAGGGCAGGTGCGCGCCGGCGATCGACCAGCCTTGGCTGGCGGCCTGCTCGAACACCTGGCGACGGGTGGCGATCGCCTGCGCCGGATCGGTGTCGAACTCGATGCTGACCGCAGGGCGCGCGAACTGCACCGCATGCGAATGCACCAGATCGCCCCAGACCAGCAGCCGGCGGCCCTGCGACTCGAACAGGAAGGAGCTGTGGCCAGGCGTGTGGCCGTTCGTCGCCATCGCGGTGACGCCGGGCAGCAGGGCCTCGCCCGGCGCGAAGGTCGACAGCCGGCCAGCCTCGCGGTAGGGCGCGATCGACTCGCGCGCCATCCGGAAGAAGCCCTGCATTTCCTTCGGTGCGCTGGCGGCGGTCTTCTCGTCGAGCCAGAAGCCGGCGTCGCGTGCGGCGACGCGCACGGTCGCGTTCGGGAAGGCCGCACGGCCCTGCGCATCGCGCAGGCCGCAGAGGTGGTCAGCGTGCATGTGGGTCAGCAGCACGACGTCGACCTGCTCCGGCGTGTAGCCCGCCGCCTTCAGGTTGTCCTGGATGCGGCCCAGCGTCGGGCCGAAGCACGCCGCCGCGCCCGCATCGACCAGCACCAGCTTCTGCCCGGTGTGGATCAGGAAGGCGTTGACCGCGGTCTGCACGCCCGGCGTGGTCTCCAGGAACATGCGCGCCAGCAGCGTCTGGATCTCGTCGGCCGCCAGGCCCTTGAGCAGCCCCGGCGCCAGCGGCACGATGCCATCGAACAGCGCGGTGACCTCGAAGTCGCCGAAAGCGGCGCGGTAGTAGCCCGGCACCTGGCTGCGCTGCTGTGCGGGCGGTGCCGCCTGGGCCTCGGCCAGCGGGACCAGCGTCGCGCCCAGCGCAGCCAGCGGCAGCAGCGCGGCGGCCACCGCCCGGCGCAGCGGGCGGGTCATCATCATCGCGGACATCGTCGTCATCAGGCTACTCCTCGGGGGGTGAACATCGATGTCGAGAGCGTAGGCGCAGGCCCGTTCGCGCGGCGCTCAGAGTCGTGCGCGAAACGCTCAGGCAGCGGCACGCCCAGGCCGATGCGCGAGGGCTCGACGCCGTAGCGCTCGCCGAAGCGGCGCACGAAGCTCGACACAGAGCGGTAGCCCACGCGCTGGGCCACCGTCTTGACCGGCAGCCGCGTCGCGTACAGCAGCTGCAGCGCACAGGCCAGCCGCGCCTCGACCAGCACGCGGCGCAGGCTGGTGCCTTCGTCGGCCAGGCGCCGGCGCAGCGTCGCGCCGCTCAGGCCGATGATGCGCTCGATGTCATCGGAGCTCCAGTCGCGCGCCGGGCGCTCGGCCACCATCGCATGGAGGCGCGCCGCCAGCCGCAGCTCCACCGGTGCGAGCAGGCCGGCATGGCCCAGCTCGCACAGCCGCAGCACCAGCCCGAGCAGTGCATGGTCGGCCTGCAGCGCGCGGCCCTGCTCGACCGCCTGTGCCCACTGCATCCAGCCCTCGGCCAGCTCTGCGTGTGCACCCAGCATCAGCACCGCCGACGCGCCGGGCTGCCCTGGCAGCGGCGCGCGCCAGAGCCGGCGCGCCGCCTCGCGCACCGGCTCTGGCACCATCAGGCCGACCGCGACATATTCGCCGGCCACCGCATCAGGCAGGTTCTCCATGTCGACCTGGCGCGCGCCGGGCACCAGCAGCAGCTCGCCAGGCCGCACCGACAGGCGCAGCTCGCCGTCGCGCAGCCGCTTGTGCCCGACCAGCGGCAGCACCAGCAGCGGCCCGCCCAGCTCGGCCGACTTGATCGCATGGCCCTGCACCGCGCGGATGCAGCCGCACGGCGGCTGGCGCTCGTCGCGCGCCAGCGCCAGCAGGCGTGGCAGCAGCAGATCGATCGGGGCGGCAGGGGCATTCATCGGCGGACCTCGGTGGATCCGCGCATGATGCCGCGAGCGCGGCCTGAGGCGCCGCTCAGGCGCCCGACGGACGCGGCGCCAGATGAATGCCGGCGAGCATGCAGCGCACCGAGCCGCCGGCGCGCTCGATCGTCGGCACCGCCAGCGGCAGCAGCGGCGCGCTGCGCTCGATGCGCTGGCGCTGCGCCGGGGTCAGCGCCGCGGCCGCCCGCGCCGACAGCGCCAGCCGGCGCCCGCCCTCGCGGGTGGAGAGCTCCAGCGCATTGCCGGCGAACTCGCCGATCTGCGCCTCGCTCAGCGTGATGATGTCGCGGCCGCTGTCGCGCAGCCGGCGCAGCACCTCGGCGCGCTGCCCCGGCGAGGCGATCAGTTCGGCGCCCACCAGCACGAAGTCGGTGGCGATGCACATCAGCACGTTGGTGTGATAGACCGGTCGGCCGTGGGCGTCGGCGGTGTCGAAGAGCACCGGCTCGTAGCCGAACTGGGCGCAGAAGCGCTCGAGCAGCACCGGATCGGCCCGCCGCGAGCGCGCCACCCAGGCCAGGCGGCCGACCTGGTCCAGCACCATCGCGCCGGTCCCCTCCAGGAAACGATCGTCGGGCTCGTGGCCGCTGTAGTCGACCACGTCGCTGACGCGGTAGTGGCGCTTGAGCCACTCGACGATGTCGGCGCGGCGCTCGCGGCGTCGGTTGGGCGAACACATCGGATAGAGCGCCACCCGGCCGCCGGCATGGGTGGAGAACCAGTTGTTCGGGAAGACGGCGTCGGGCGTGTCGTGGCGGCCGTCGTCGTCGAAACGGTGCACGGTGACGCCGGCCGACTCCAGCCGGCGCACCGCCGCGTCGAACTCGTCGCGGGCCTGGCGGGCGATGCGGGCGATCTCGGCCGACGCGCCACACGCACCGCTCTGGAAGGCGTTGTCGGCCGCCGTCTCGGGATTGGGGTGGAAACGGTGCGGTCGCACCATCACCACGGCGGACGGGGCCTGCACCGAGGCGGGCAGACGGGGGGCGTGCATCAGGGCCTCCATGCGAATCGCTCCCCGCTCAGGCCGCGCGGCGCAGCGCCCGGCGAGCGCGACCCCGGCGGGTGTGGCGGAACAGGTCCTTCGGATCGTCGGCTGCGGGCACCAGCTCGATCGTCTCGCCCAGGCCGAGCGCCTCGGCGCGCGCGGCCACCAGCCGCAGCGTCGAGAAGTCCTCCAGCGCGAAGCCGACCGAATCGAAGACGGTCACCTGCTCTGCGCGCTGGCGGCCCTCGACCTGACCGGCCAGCACCCGCCACAGGTCCACGACGGGAAAGTCGACCGGCAGCTGCTGGATGTCGCCCTCGATGCGGGTCTGCGGCTCGTACTCGACGAAGACCCGCGCGGCGCGCAGCACGTCGGCGTGCAGCTCGGTCTTGCCGGGGCAGTCGCCGCCGACCGCGTTCAGGTGCATGCCGGGCTCGATCATGTCCGGCGTCAGGATGGTGGCGCGGGTCTTGTCGGCGGTGATCGTCGTGATGATGTCGGCGCCGCGCACCGCCTCATGCGTGCTGGCGGCGCGGCGCACCCGCAGGCCCGGTGCGGCTTGCGCGAGGTTGCGCATCAGCTTGTCGGTCGCGGCCCGGTCGACGTCGAAGGCGACGATCTCCTCGATGCCCAGATGGGCGTGGAAGGCCAGCGCCTGGAACTCGGCCTGCGCGCCGTTGCCGATCAGCGCCATGCGGCGCGCGTCCGGCCGCGCCAGCGCACGCGCGGCCATCAGCGAGGTCGCGGCGGTGCGCAGCGCGGTGGCCAGCGTCAGCTCCGACAGCAGCACCGGCCAGCCGGTCTCGACATCGGCCAGCACGCCGAAGGCCATCACGGTGTAGAGGCCGCGCCGGGTGTTGGCCGGGTGACCGTTGACGTACTTGAAGGCGTAGCGCTGGCGGTCGGCCGCCGGCATCAGCTCGATCACGCCGACCTCGGAATGGCTGGCCACGCGGGCGGACTTGTCGAACTCGGGCCAGCGCACGAAGTCGGCGGCGATGGCGTCGGCCAGATCGCCCAGAAAGGTCTCGAGGCCGCATTCGGCCACCAGATCGGCCATCGTGGCCACGTCGATGAAGCGGGTCATGGGGGGCTCCCCTGCCGGAAAGGTTGCGGGATGCCTGAGATTCTTCCGGCGCCCTCGGCCAGAAAGAAGCCCACAGACCGATCGAAGTGCTCGCAAAATCGAGCATTCAGATCACTCCATTGCGCAACATGAGCATTTCATCGACGAGCCTCGACGAGACCGACCTGAAGCTGATCGCGCTGCTGCGCCGCAACGCGCGCACGCCGGTGGTGGCGCTGGCGCGGGCGCTGGGCGTGACCCGCGCGACGGTGCAGAACCGCATCGCGCGGCTGGAGCGCGAGGGCACGATCGTCGGCTACACCGTGCAGCTGCGCCCGGACGTCGAGCGCCACGCCATCCGCGCGGTCATGAGCATCGCGGTGGAGGGCAACCGCGCCGCCGAGGTCCGCCACGCGCTGACCGGCCACCCCAACGTGGTGGCGCTGCACACCACCAACGGCCGCTGGGACCTGATCGCCGAGCTGCGCACCGACAGCCTGCAGGCCTTCGACGAGGTGCTCAACACCATCCGGCTGCTCGACGGCATCTCGACGACCGAGACCAGCCTGCTGCTGGGGACCTACAAGTAGGCGCCAGGCGGCGCAGCCAGACCGCGTCTACGTCTTCGCCGCGTCGATCGGCTTGCGGAAAATCTGCTGATACCGCTGAGCAATCCGCCGAGCTTCCGGCAGTCCGAGGCGCTTGGCCGCCGCATAGGCCCGCTTGAGCAGCACATGGATTTCAGGCCGATCTTTCAGGAAGCCACGCTGGTGCAAGACCATGGCCAGATTGTTGCGTCCCACCAGCAGATCCAGCTCCAGCCCCAGCTTCTCGTACACCGGCAACTCTTCATCCCGCCGGATCTTCAGCGCCTCCTCCAGATCGCCTTGTGACTGCAGAATTCCGGCGATCTTGCCCATCGTCACCGCACGCTCACGCACGGCACCCAGCTTCTCGTACACCGGCAACTCTTCTTCACGCCGGATCTTCAGCGCCTGCGCCAGATCCCCTCGCGCCTGCAGAATGTCCGCAATCCGACCCATCGTGACGGCCCGAAAGCGCATGTCGCCAAGCTTCTCGTGCACCGGCAATTCCTCGTACTGCCGGATCTTCAGGGCTTCATGCAGATCGCCTCGCTCCTGCAGAACGTCCGCAATACGTCCATGGATCACAGCGACCGCACGCTCATCCGCACGACGAACCTGGATCGGAATGACCTTCTCGCGATAGGTCTGCAAGGCCGCATCGAGGTCGCCCAAGGCTTGCTTCGCGTCCGCCCAGCAGGTCCAGGCTTCGGCCATCAGCCGCAGATCGGCCATTCGATCCGCCAGCGGCAGGAGGTCTGCCTCCACCAGATCAATGACGGCCTGACTGCTCCCCAATGAGGCCAGGAGGCACGCCAGTTCCTCGAGCAGCGGTGCGCGCAGATCATCCGGAAGCGTCGTGGCGCGGCCAAGCATCGAGCGGATCTCGGCCACGCGCTGATAGCGCTCCTTCATGCTGCGTGCGTCGAAGGCCGACTGGACACAAGCGGCGCTGGCTGTGGCGTGGCGCTGGAGGTCCATCACGTCCAGCGGGTTTTCCTCGGCCGCGAAGCGATACACGCCGCCACGCCATGCCCAGAGATCCGCTGCCTGCCGGGCAATGCGCGCAATGGCCTCCTCGTTCAGCCAGAACACCAGCCGCGCACGCACCTGCACCGCCAGCCGCTCGCGCACCAGGTTGAACGACTGCCACGCCGCGTCGTCCATCCAGACACTGGCGCCGAGCAGATGAATCACCTCATGGTCGCGCGCTGCCTCGATCAGACGGCTTTCCAGCGCGGACACATCACCCGCCACCGGCTCATGCAACGCGACCTCGGCGCCGCGCAAGCCGGCACGCTGCTGCAGTTCCCCCAGCGACGCCAGCACCCGCGCTCTCAGCCGTTCATCGCGGCAGTCGACCATCAGCAACTGGAAGGCCGGACCATGGATCAGCGTCTTGGCCAACCGCTGGAACTCGACGAACAGCTCGGGCGGCAGATGCGCCGCGGCCGCGAGCCGTGCCTGCTCGGCGTCGAAGACCGGCCGGGCAGGCGCGTTCACGGCGTTCCCGGCGACACGGTGGCCTGGCGGGCCTTCACATACCCGTCCAGGCGGCGCACCACCGGATGGCTGCGTCGCCAGCTGCCGTCGTTGTATTGCAGCAGCGCCAGCCGGTAGAGCAGCTGGCGCGTGCGCTCGTCGTTGCCGCCGTGGTTCTCGTCGTGGTCGAGCTGCACCAGCAGCGGGTAATCCTCGGGCTCCAGGAAATAGCGGTAGTCGGCTGCCAGCTGCGCCAGCGCCCGCTCGACGGTGGCGGCATCGATCCGGTCGTCGGCATATTCGCAGCACAGCTTCAGCAGCCGCAGCAGCTCGCGCGGATGCCCGCCGCTGTGCTCGATCAGCCGGTGGATTTCAGCCTCGCTCGCAAACAGGCTTCGGTCGATGCGACGCAGCAGCAGCTCATGCAGCGCCATCCACCCCGCCTCGCACCGACGGCCATCGTGCTCCTGCAGCTTGATCATGGGCAGCACCAGGTCGGCATCGAGCTTGCCAGCAAGCTGGCCGCCATATTTCAGGTGCAGCGGCGCGGTGTAGATGACAAAGGCCTGGATCGACAGCAGCTGCTCGGCGTCCTGCACGAAGAAGCGCTGCGTGTCGTCGCCGCGCAGCTTGTCGATGCCGTCGAGCAGGAACACCAGCCGCTCGGCTTCGCCGGCCTCTTTCAGGACGGTCTCGGCGCGCCGGATCAGCCCGTTGAAGGCAGAAGCCACCGCGGTGAAATGGTTGGCGATCTCGCGGCGCCATTCGGTCTTGGTCGTGGCGTTGGTCTTGGCCGCAGCAGTGAAGGTCGCCAGCAGCTTCAGCAGGCCCGGCAGCCCCCCGCCAGCCTCGGCCACCGTCTTGATCTCGGCACTGAGCTCGCGCCCGTCGCTGCGCGTCGTCACGATGCGCGCCATCGCCTGCTGCAGCGGCGCCAGGTCGGTCTCGCTCAGGCGATGGCCCTTCGCGTCCAGATGGGCCACCAGCGTCTCGGCCATCGCCATCAGCGCATCGGTGTACTGCAGGTTGTTCACATCGAGCTTGTCCACCGCATCGACCTCGATGACGCGGAAGCGCTTCGAGGCGTTCAGGCGCTGCGCGTACTGGCGCAGCTCGGTGGTCTTGCCGCTGCCGACGTGGCCGAAGAACAGCACATGGCTCTGGCCGGGCGGAAAGAACTGGTTCGACGTCGGGCTCCAGCCGATCTTCTTGGCCAGCCGGGAAAACGTGTGCTCGCTGCCGCGGGCCGTCTGCGTGTCCACATAGCGTGGATCACCCGCAGGCAGCGCCTCTTCATATTGAATCTTCTGCAGGACTTCGAGCAGATGTTGTGGCGGCTGATAGGACATCGCGGACTTTCCTGGGGCGAGGACTCATTGTAGGAACAGCGCTGTTGGCGTCGACGGTTCACGCACGTTCACGGCTTGCCGTCGAGGGCCGCCAGGGCCGCGACAGCGCCCTCGATGGCCTGGGGCGTCAGCGCCGCGAAGCCCAGGCGCCAGCCCTCGGTGCGCGGGGCTGCGTGGTAGAGGTCGCCGAGGCTGGGCGTGGCAATGCCCTGCTGCGCGGCGGCGCGCGTCAGGCGCTGTTCGCTGCCCGGGGGCAGGCGCACCGCCATCTGCAGGCCGCCGCGGCTGTCGAGCGGCTCGGCCCAGGGCAGGTGGGTGTGCAGGGCCTGCAGCAGCACGTCGCGCCGGCCGCGGTAGAGCTGGCGCATCAGCCGCAGGTGGGCGGCGAAGTGGCCCTGGTCCATGAAATCCGCCGCCACCGCCTGCATGGGCTGCGAAGGGTGGCCGTCGCAAATGGTGCGCGCCGTCACCAGGGGCGCCACCAGCGCCTCGGGCAGCACCATGTAGGCCAGCCGCACCGACGGGAACAGCGACTTGGAGAAGGTGCCGATGTAGATCACCCGGCCCTGCTCGTCCAGCCCCTGCAGCGCGGGCATGGGCGGGTGGTCGTAGAGGAATTCGCTGTCGTAGTCGTCCTCGATCAGCCAGGCGCCGCTGTCACGCGCGTGGGCAATGAAGGCCAGCCGCCGCTCCAGCGACAGGGCCCGCCCGGTGGGGAACTGGTGCGAGGGCGTCAGGTAGACCAGGCGCGGACGGGGACGCGACGGGTCCAGCGTGGCGCCGTGCGCGTCCAGCGCCATGTCCACCCGCCGTGCGCCGGCGGCGGCAAAGGCGGTGCGAGCGCCAGGGTAGCCGGGATCCTCCATCCACACCGCGTCGCCCTCGTCCAGCAGCGTGGACGCCAGCAGCTGCAGCGCCTGCTGCGAACTGGTCAGCACCAGCACCTGGGCCGCGGTGCAGCGCACGCCGCGCGACTGCGCGAGGTAGCGCGCGATGGCCTCGCGCAGCGCCGGCAGGCCTTGCGGGTCGCCGTAGAACATCAGCGCCGGCGCGTCGCGGCGCAGCCGCCGTTGCATGAGCTGGCGCCACAGGTCGGTGGGAAAGGCCTGCAGGTCCGGGCTGCCGGCCACGAAGGCGCGCGGCCGGTCCGGCTCGGCGCAGCCGCCGGTGTCCACCATGCGCTGGCCGCGCCGTGACAGCAGCGCGGTGCCTTCCGGCGCCGGCCGCGCCATCGCCGCGCGCACGGTGGCCCGTGGGGCCGCCGCGCCCATGTCGATGGCGATGAAGCTGCCCCGGCCGACCTGGCGACACAGATAGCCCTCGGCCTCGAGCTGGCCGTAGGCGGCCTCCACCGTCACGCGCGACAGGCCCAGGTCCTGCGCCAGATCGCGGCTGCTGGGCAGGCGTTCGCCCAGCCGGGCCTGACCGCTGCGCACCGCCTCGCGCAGCGCCGCGCACAGGCGCTCACGCCGGCCGTGACCGGTCTGGCCTTCGAACAGATGCAGCAGCAGGCGCGGCTTCATGGCAGACAGGCTTTCACGCAAATGGGTCTTGTCCAATTCGACAGATTGGAATTATCGATAAGACCATGACGGCGCACACTGGCTGCATCCATCCCAAGCAAGCTGCTGACCCGAGAGGCCCACGATGTCATTGCCCGCCACGCCCGCTGCTGTCGCCTCCCATGTGCTGGCCTTTCCGGCACCCACGCCCGAGCAGTCGTGCGACTACATGGCCGCCAAGCTCAGCTACCACGCCGACGCCTGGGACGTGGCCGAAGACCTGCGCCACGGCGTCGACGCCATCGTCGTCATCGACACCCGCTCGGCTGCGCACTACGCCGCAGGCCATGTGCCCGGCGCAGTCAGCTTCCCGCACCGCACCATGGACGCGCAGAGCACCGCCCGTCTCGACCGCAGCAAGGTCTATGTGACCTACTGCGACGGCATCGGCTGCAACGGCTCCACCAAGGGCGCCTACAAGCTGGCGCGGCTGGGTTTCCAGGTCAAGGAAATGCTGGGCGGGCTGGATTTCTGGATCCGCGACGGCCAGCCGGTGGCCACCGGCCCCGAACCGGGCCAGATGCCGGCCGCCCGGCCCGCCATCGAATGCGCATGCTGATGCGCCGCCCACCGCCCGCAGCGTGGCGGCTGCGCCCGGCCGATGCGGCCGACGCGCCGGTGCTGGCACAGCTCTGCGCAGCACATGCGGAGCACGAACGCATCGCGCACCGCACCGAAGGCCACGCCGATCGGCTGGCCCAGGCGCTGGAGGCCGGCCGGCTGCAGATGTGGCTGGGCCAGCTGGACAACGCGCCGGCGGGCTACGCCAGCGCCACGCTGGACTTCTCCACGCTGGCGGGCGCGCCGTTCCTGCATCTGGACTGTCTGTACCTGGTGCCCGCCGCGCGCGGCCGGGGCCTGGGCGCAGAACTGCTGGCTGCGGTGGCCGCCCAGGCCCGCGCCCAGGGCTGCCGGCAGATGCAGTGGCAGACCCCGGTCTGGAACGCGCAGGCCATCCGCTTCTATGACCGGCTGGGCGCGACCCGGCGGGACAAGTGCCGCTACACGCTGGATCTTGCGCACTGAAGACCGCGGGCACCTACCCGAAGGCGTGCCGCGCCAGCTGCTCGGCCAGCAGCAGCAGCGCCACCGCGATCATCGCCACGCCCGACAGGCGGCTGACCCGGCGCGCGGCTGCCGGCCGGCTGCGCAGCACCCACCGCGAGGCCACCGCCACCAGCGAATAGACCACCGCGCAGTTGAGCATCTGCACCAGCCCCAGCGCGCCGATCTGCAGCTCCACCGCCCACGGCGCCTGCGCGCGGGTGAACTGCGGCAGCAGCGCCAGCATCAGCAGCAGCGCCTTCGGGTTCATGCCGCTGACGAAGAAGCCGCGCCGCACCCAGTCCTGCGCCCGCCCCGCCGCGCCCTGCCCCGCCTCGGGCACCGCCGGATGGCGGAGGACCTGCGCGCCCAGCCACAGCAGATAGGCCGCGCCGGCCAGGCTCATCAGCGTCAGCAGCTCCGGGTGCCGGGTCACCAGCGCGCCGACACCGGCTGCCACCACCAGCGTGATCGCCAGATAGCCCAGCAGCATGCCGGCGATCGCCGGCGCGATGGCGCGCTCGCGCAGGCCAGCGGCGATCGCGTACGCCCAGTCGGCGCCGGGCACCAGCACCAGCGAGATCGACACGGCCCAGAACGCGAGCAGCAGAGCGGCAGACATCGTGGTTTCCTTTCATCCTGGCCAGGGATCGTAGGAATTCCGGCCGGGGAAGTGCTGCCGATCTTTCCTGCCGCGACACGCATCCTGGGTAGAATTTTCTGCATGGATGCCATTGACCGGAAGATTCTTGCCGAGCTGCAGCAGGATGGGCGCATGTCCGTCACCGACCTGGCGCACAAGGTGGGCCTGAGCCTGTCGCCCTGCCACCGCCGGCTGCGCGCGCTGGAGGCCGGCGGCGTCATCACCGGCTACGCGCCGAAGATCGCCGCGGCGGCGGTCGGGCTGCAGTTCTCGGCGATCGTCTTCGTCTCGCTGCGCGACACCAGTGGCGAGCGCGTGCAGGCCTTCGAGGAGGCGGTGCTGGGCGTGCAGGCGGTGATCCGCGCCGAGCGCCTGTTCGGCGACCCCGACTTCATGCTCCACGTCGTGACCCGCGACCTCGGCGCCTTCCAGGGGCTGTACGACCGCGAGCTCTCGCGGCTGCCGGGCGTGCTGCGCCTGTCGTCCACCCTGGTGATGAAGAGCATCATCGCGGACCGGCCACTGCCGCTGTGAGCGGCTGACACGACCGGCGGGCTTTGCCCTTCAGGCCGCCCGCAGCGCCGGAACCTCATCGGGCTGGCGCGCCCGACCCAGACGCTCGAGCCGTTCGGTCACGCCGAGCACCCGGCCCGGCATCGCCGTCGGAATGGCGATGTCCATCAGCGCCAGCAGGGTCGGCGCCACGTCAAGGTTGGTGCAGTCGGGCAGACGCTGACCCGCGGTGACGCCGCGGCCAAAGAAGGCCAGCAGGCCGTCGGGATGGTGCATGCCCTGCTTGACCGTCGGGGCGTCCACCGCCATCAGCTCGGTGATCGGGATGCCCTCGGCGCGGTCGCCCGGCGCGCCGGGGAAGCGGTAGCGCCAGCCCTCGCCCGGCTGCGTCAGCCCCAGCGGCGTGAGCGTCAGGAGGGCCTCGGTCTCCTGCACGACGAAGCCGGCTTCGCGCTGGCCGCCGTGCTCGCGCCAGGCGTTCTCGAACAGCGCCTTCACCGCCGCACGCCGCACCGGATCGGTGACCCGCAGGTTCCACTGCGGCACCATGGTCGGCACCACCTCCAAGATGCCCTCGCGGCCCACCACCGCCAGCAGCCGCTCGATGTCGCGCACCCGCACGATCACCTTGCCCTCACGGTAGCGCTCGCTGATGTAGGGCTGCTGGCCCATGCTGGAGGCCACCACCAGCACGGTGTCGTCATCGATCGCCGCCATCGCCCGGCCGATCAGCGTGTCGCACAGCCGATAGCCCTCGGGCACGGCCTGGCCGTAGCCGCGGCGCTCCTCGGAAGAGGCCTTCACCGGAAAGGCGTCGTCGTCCCAGGCCCGCCAGTAGTGGTGCATGAAGTGCGCAGCGTGGTTGCTGTGCCAGGTGGCGAAATCGGGATGCTCCTGGCGGTACAGCGACGCGAAGATGTCCCAGTTCAGCCGCGGCTGCAGCAGCACGCGCCGCCAGCGCTCGGCGCTGCCCAGGCGCTCGCCGAGCAGCTGCCGGGCCACGTGCGCCATCGTCGACAGGCTCAGGCCCATGCGCAGCAGCGCCAGGCCGGTGGCGGCGTTCTCGGCCAGCGTCGGCGCCTGCGTGGTGCGGTTGTGGACCTGGGTATAGCGGCGATTGACCGCCTGCACCGGCGCCAGCCGCGGCGGCCAGGTCTCGTTGCCTGGCGCGAAAGGCCCAGGCACGACAAAGCCGGGCAGCGGCGGCGGCGGATAAGCGCTGATGCTGCCAAACACGCCGACCCGGCGGCCCGCATCGGCGATGTGGTGCCACAGCCGCGGCGCGGCGATCGACGCGGAGGACTGCTCCAGCACCGAGGCGCCATGCACCGCCGGCGGCACGCCGGTGTGCAGCGTGACCCAGGTGATCCAGGGATCGAGCAGCGGCGAGCGCTCCACCGCCGACTGCACCGCCCAGGCGCCCTGCTGGCGCAGCCGGCGGAAATTCGGCAGGAAATCCTCGCCCCGCTGCGCGATCAGCCGATCGACCACACGCCAGTTGATCTCGTTGAGCTCGACCAGCAGCACCTTGTGCCTGACATCCATGTTCACGCTCCCCCCGTGAGCGCATTGAAGCCAGCGTCAGGAAATCCTCAAAGTACCTGATGTATCAAGGTGTGTTTGCTCATCTTTGCGGTCTGGGCAGCGGCCTTCTGCTCATTCGCGGGGGAAGGGTGCAGCCACCGGGTCCGCACAAGCCTGCGGCAATTTCAGATCGGGATACCGCTCATCCACCACGGCAACCCCGATCTGAACCTTTTCCCATGGCAAGAGGAGCAACCCTGTCCGCGAGACCTCGGCCTCATGAAACATCTTGAAACGAATCGGCCGACAGGCCAAAGAAGAGCAGCATCTGATGCACCACCCAGTCAGGGGCGTCCAGCGGCAGGTCATGCCCGGCCTGCGCATGCTCGAGCAGCGGCACCTGCCAGGCACGGGCCAGCCGGCGGCTGCAGGCCGGATCGACCAGCCGGTCACCGGCACCGGCCAGCAGCAGCAGCGGCACCCGCGGCGGCTGTGTCGGTGCCTGGAAGCGCGCTGCGGCCAGCAGCTGGCGCAGTGCATTGCTGTGGCGCACCGGCCAGGCCTGCTGCCAGCCGACCCAGTCGTCCAGCAGCGCCTTCACGCCGGGCGAGTCGGAGGCGATGCGGCTGGTCAGCGCCAGGATGGCCGCCTCGCGCTCGGGCAGGGGCATCAGATTGAGCTGGCTGCGCAACAGCACCGGCCAGGCGCGCGGCTGCAGGCGCTGCCAGAAGGGATTGAGCGGCCGCACGCTGGTGTTGATCAGCACCATGCCGGCCAGCTCCTGCGGATGGCGCTGCGCCCAGGCGATGGCCACCATCGCGCCCAGCGACATCGCCAGCAGATGCAGCGGCCGTCCCGCCAGACCCGCCTCGCCCAGCTGCGCGTGCACCTGCTCGCGCAGCGGCTCGACCATGTCCTCGATCCGGCTGGCACTGGTCTGCAGATGCGCGCGGCCGTTGCCGGGCAGGTCGGGCCGCAGCAGCAGCGGCCGCTCGCCCGGCCAGGCTCGCGACAGCCGCGCCGGGAAATCGCCCCAGTGGCGCGCATCGCGGCCCAGCCCGCGCAGCAGCACGCAGACCGGCCCGCGCTCAGGTCGGATTGACACCATCTCGCTCAGGCCCATCATCGACCGCCTCACCCTCGGTGATGCGCGGGATACCAGTGGGCCAGCGCCGCGCGGCGACGGTGCTCGCGCTCGGCGCCCTGCGGCAACCACAGCGCATGGCCACTGGCCGCCCGGGTCAGGAAATCCAGCCAGCCGATGTGCCGACGCAGCACCCGCTGCTGCCGGTGCGCGATCAGCGGATTGAACAGGCCCTCGCGCGAGAAGAGCTGGCGCGGGTTCTTGCGCACCCACAGCCAGGAGCCCATCTCCAGCGTCAGCGACAGGAAGACCGCGCGGGCGTCGCGCGCCTGCGCGCTCAGGCTCAGGTGATCCCACAGGTCACCGTGCGCAAGATAGAGGCGGCTCTGCGGCTCGAAGACATAGGGATGGTGGACCTGGCTGACGTCGAGCAGCGCCTTGAGCGCGTGCAGCTCCGGCAGCCACTCGATCGGCTCGCGCCGACAGGCAGGCGGAAACCAGATGCGATCCTGCAGTCCGAAGCCGGAATGGCAGTCGACCGCCACGCTGAAGGGCCGGCCGAGCAGCTCCTGCTCGACCACCTCGCACAGCGCACGGCTCTCGGGCTGCATCGGCGCGCCGGCCACACCGCGGTACCAGGGCAGGGCCGCACTCAGGCGCTGCCCGCCGACCAGGAAGGGCACCCGGCCGACGGCATCCTGAGGCGCGTTGCGCATCAGATCGACACCCTGCGGATTGGCGCGCGTGCCCAGCCACAGCCCGCCCGGATTGACCAGCGGCATGAAGACCAGCCGGAGCGACTCGAGCTGGCGCTGCTGGACCCGGTCCCAGGGCAGGCGGCTCACCAGGGTGCGCAGATAGGCCATCACCACCTCGACGCCGATGCGCTCCAGACCATGCACGCCGCCGAACAGGCCAACCGCCGGCGCTTGTGGATCCTCACTGCCCATCGTCACCACCGGCACCGGAAACCGGCGCCCTGCCACTTCGACCTCACACGCAACACGAACGCGGACCCCGGAACCCGCATCGGCGATCAGACGCTCCAGCTCGACCAGCGCAGCCAGTTCCAGGCGCGCCGCCTGCCGATGGACCTGATCTGCTGTCGTCACTCTGCCCTTTCCATGGTGCGTCTGGTGCGGCCTCCGGATCGGACAGGCTAGCAACCGGACATGACAGCAACGCGACAAGCTGCCGGCGTCATGGCGCAGGCCAGTTGTCCGGAACACCTTGCTCTGTGGACAAGTCTAAAAAACGGGCATCACCATGAGTGCCAGCACTCCAATTTTTCTGTGAGCAAGTCTGTGCATAAGTCTGATGATTCTGTGGACAAGCATGATATTGCCTGTGGATAAGATGCGACCTCAAATCAAGTTTCATGAATTTTTTCTTTTAAAATCAATGGCTTGAAGAAATTATGAATTTCATTGAACAAGTCTGTGTATGACCTGAAGATAAGCTGTGGACAGCATGGCCATTGCAGTGCCCATCTGACTGTTTCTGCACATGGTCCTGTGGATAAATCTGTGGATAAGATTGTGGACAACTGCACTGGATGCTGATCATCACCCCAAATTTCCACACCATGGTGCGCCTGACGACAGGGGCCCATGCTGTGGATAAGATGCCGTCGTCCCCCCCTGCCTTTCCGATTTTTCGACCCGGAGCGACGACATGGCGAGCCCCCTTTCTTCCCTGTTCTGGACCGAGCTGGACACCCCGCTCGGCACGATGATCCTGGCGGCTCGAGGCCGGGACGACTGGGCCGCGCTGGCCGGCGCCTGGTTCGTCGGCCAGCGCCATTTCAATGGCCCGCAGGCCGACTGGCAGCGCGACGATGAGCACCCGCTGCTGCGCGAGGCGGCCAGCCAGCTGCGCGACTGGCATGCTGGCAGGCGGATCGACTTCGATCTGCCGCTGTCACCCGAAGGCAGCGCCTTCCAGCAGAGCATCTGGCAGGCGCTGGGCCGCATCCCGCATGGCCGCACCTGCAGCTATGGCGAACTGGCCGCGGCGGTCGGGCGCCCTGGCGCGGCGCGGGCGGTGGGGGCGGCCACCGGACGCAATCCGCTGTCCATCCTGGTGCCCTGCCACCGGCTGGTCGGGCGTGACGGCGCCTTGACCGGCTATGCCGGCGGCATCGAGCGCAAGCGCCAGCTGCTCGCCTTCGAGGCCGCAGCCAGCCGCTGAGCCCGCGAGATCCCCTCAAGGACGATTGATCAATAATTCAGACAATTTCTTGATTCTGGTTCTGCTGCGAGCCCCAAAAAAATGGCTCTGAACGATCGTCTGACAGCCCTTCTGCCGTGTTTTCCGCTGCGTGCCGGGCCGCTGACGGCCCTGGACCTGTCCCGTGGGCCCCAGGTGCTGGCCGGTTCGGGCCGTCTGCACCTGCTGCTGCGCGGCCCGGTGCAGATCGAGGGCGATGGCGAGGATGCCGAGCGCCTGGCGCGTGAGCAATGGCTGCAGCCTGCGCTGGTCTGGCTGCCGGCTGCAGCCCGCCATCGGTTGACGCCGATGAGCGATCAGCCGATGCAGGTCTTCGACGTGCCTGTGGATTTCGGCGAATCCGGACTGAATCCGCTGCTCGACGCGCTGCCGCCCCGGCTGGTGCTGGCGCGGCGCGATCTGTCGGCCTCGATGAGCGCCACGATGGCCCTCATCATGGAAGAAGCCGAGGGCCAGGGCTGCGCACACGCACCCATGCTGTCGCGGCTGGTGGAGGTGCTGCTGCTGCAGTGGCTGCGCCATCAGCTCGACCGAATGCGCGGCAGCCGCTGCAGCCTGCTGGCCGGCCTGAGCGACCCCGCGCTGCGTCCGGTGCTCGATGCGATCCACCGCCGGCCGCAACATTCATGGTCCCTGGCGGAGCTGGCACGGCTGGGCGGCCTGTCGCGCACCGCACTGGCCGAGCGCTTTGCCAGCGTCGTCGGCCAGCCACCGGGCGACTATCTGCTCGACTGGCGCCTGCGCCGCGCCCGGCTGCTGCTGCGGGAAGGCCTGGGCGTGGCCGAGGTGGCCACGGCCGTCGGCTATGGCTCGGCCGCGGCGCTGACCCGCGTCTTCAGTCAGCGTCTGGGCATGGCTCCGGCGCGCTGGCGTCGAACGGATGCAGATGCCCTCACGCCAACAGATTCAGCTCGCTGAATAATTGCGTTTCGGCCATGTAAACCAGGGTAAACCCTTGAACTTTGCCGGTCGGCCCCCCACTAACCCGTCATCTCGGCCGAGATTCGTTCCGCTCCCCGGGCAGCTTCTTTCCAGACAGCCTGTCGCGCGGATTCAAACGTCATACCGCATGGAGTCCCGAATGAACGCGCATACCACTGCTCTGCTGAAGAAGACCCTCTCCGCCCTGACCCTGGCGAGCGTCATGGCCCTGCCCGCAGCCCATGCCGCACCGGCAGTCGATGACGCCACGCTGAGCAGCAAGATCCAGACCGCAATTCAGCAGGACCAGAAGCTGATCAAGCCCGAGATCAAGGTCGAGGTGCAGCCGGGTGGCCGCATCCATCTGACCGGCTGGGTCCACAACACCGACGACATCAACGAAGCCGCCTATGTCGCCAGCCAGGTCGAGGGCGTCAGCTCGGTGACGACCTTCCTGCGCTCGTGGACGACCAACGACTGAGATCGCGCCTCACGCGCGCTCACATGCCGGCCTTCGCGCTCGGCCTGGCGGCGACGCGGTCGCGCCAGGCCTGCAGGTTCGGCAGGCCCTGCTCGGCGGGCTGCCACTTCATCACGCCGCGGACGAACTCGATCGCGCAGAAGGCGGTGATGTCGGCAATGCTGAAACGCTCGCCGGCCCACCACGGGCGCGACGCCAGCTCGGCCTCGAAGACCTGAGCACACTCGCGCAGCTTGCCGGCCTGCGAGGCGGCGAAGTCCGGGAACTGCGGCTGCTCCAGCGGCGCCAGCCCCGGATGGCCGTGGCGGATCCAGTTCGCGATCGGCAGCAGCAGGTGGAACTCGGCGCGGCGGTCGTGCATCTCGATGAACGCTCGCTCGTCGACCGCCCTGCCCATCAGGTTCGGCTCGGGGTGATGGCCTTCGATCCAGGCGCAGATCGCGCGGGTCTCGCCGAGGCAGCGACCGTCATCCAGCTCGAGCACCGGAATCCGCCCGAAGGGGCTGCGCGCCAGCAGCGCGCCCGCGCGGTTGGCCACGCCGTCCAGCGCGACCTCGACCGTCTCGATCTCCAGCCCTTTTTCGGCCAGGAACATGTGGACGCGGCGCGGATTGGGGGCGCGGCGGGCGGTGTGCAGTCTCATCGCGGGTCTCCTCGGTTCAGACCGGACCAGCATGAGGGCAACGCCAGCCCGTGTCAGTCCGCTGCGCGACGCCCGGGCTCCGGACAGGTCAGCGTCTCCATGTGCCCGAGCCAGCGCAGCGCCTGCTCGCGGCTGGTGCCGCACATGTCCTCGTCCGGCTGCAGGCCACCGCAGACCGCCGGGCGCTCCGGTCGGCCGAACAGGCGGCAGCGCAGTTCCTCGTCGAGCTGCACGCAGGGCACGCCTGCTGGCTTGCCGTCCGGCATGCCGGGAATCGGGCTGGAGATCGAGGGCGCGATGCAGCAGGCGGCGCAGCGGGGGCGGCATTCCATGGTGATCTGATCGTGCCACACTGCGGCCTCCCCTTCAGCGAGGCCAGACCCGTGAAATTGCCCCAGTACAACCCTGCCATCGACAACCCGCCGCTGACCGAGCAGGAGATGGACGAGCTCGACGAGCTGCTGTCCTTCATCGCGGCCGAGGATGCAGTCGCCGACATGGAAAGCCTCGACGGCTACCTGACCGCGCTGCTGCTGTCGCCCGCGCTGCCCGAGGCCGATGTCTGGGTCACGCGGGTCTGGGGCGGCCAGGATCCCGCGCAGGCCCCCTTCGGCAGCGGCAAGCAGACCAAGAAGGTGGCGCAGCTGGTGCTGCGCCATCTGGCCTCGATCGACCGCCAGCTGCGCGCCGATCCGGAGGCGCTGGAGCCGCTGTTCGGCATCGCCGAAGTCGAGACCGAGGACAGCGACGAGGTCCAGGAGATCGTCGATGCCGAGCTGTGGTGCATCGGCTTCCTGCAGGGCTCGGCCATGAATCCGGAGCACTGGAACCGCATCTTCGATGACGCCGAGCTGGCTGACGTGCTGACCCCGATCGTGCTGCTCGGCAGCGATCCCGAGACGCTGACGCCGCAGCAGCAGGCGCTGGTCGGCTCGCCGGAAGGCCGCGACACCCTGAGCCGCCAGGTGCCCGAGGCGATCGCCGAGCTGGCGCGCCACCCGCTCTGCGCCAAGGCCTGAGCGCAGCGCGAGATCGTCGCCGCTGGAGGCCACCCCGATGCTGACGCGGAGCGCGGTCAAACCTAGAATAGAAGGTTTGTCCGCGCGCCCCGCGCGGGCCCCATCTCAGGGAGCCCGTGATGCTCTACCCCCAGGAATTTGACGTCATCGTCGTCGGCGGCGGCCACGCCGGCACCGA
>JBJOPV010000008.1:0-29854 GCA_046050625.1 Pseudomonadota bacterium | reverse complement strand
CGTCCTCGTCCAGCAGCGAGGCCTGCGTCTGCAGCCGGATCTCGGGGAAGAGGTGCCAGCGGATGCGGTCGCGCTGCGGCAGGGTCAGCGCCGTCTTCAGGCGGAACTCCACCGTGAACATGCCCCAGAGCCGCTCCTGGAAGGCGGCGGGGTCCAGCTCCTCGGCCAGATCCTCGCGGGTCAGCGTGGTGGCCGGCGGAAAGAACTCGTCCCAGTGCGGATCGGTGATGCGCTGGCGCTCGATGTTGGCGAACACCACGCCGCTGCCCCAGGGCACGACCAGATTGCCCTTGTGGCGCCCTTCGGTCTGGCACAGGCCGGGGTCGCGCTGCATCTGGTTGACCAGCTCGATCGCGTAGCCCCGCGCCTGCAGGCCAGGGTGGATCTTGCTCACCCGGCCCTGCCCGTTCGCCAGGTTCAGCTCGACATCGTGGCGCGAGACCTGGTGCAGCGCACCGGCCCGCCAGCCCTTGACCTCCAGCACCAGCAGGCCGCGGCCCGGATGCAGCACCACGAAATCCGGCAGGCGGCCCTTGTTGCCCACCGGCACGTTGTGCCAGACGAGGTAGTCGTCCTCCAGACAGCGCTGGAGCTGGCGCAGCACGCGCCGCTCGGCGCCGCCGTCCTCGGTGTTGCGGCAGCGCGCCGCGATGTTCTGGAATCCCTGTGGAAAGATGGCCACGTCTGCACTCCCGAAGCGTGAATCGCTTTTTCTTTTTCAGACTGGAAGCAGACCATACCCACCTCGCGAAAGCGAAATTTGTGCCCATAGGCGCATGAAAAGCGCGCCATTTGTCACGGTGAACAACCGGTCGCCCGCGCCGCAGCGCCGGACGATTCAGCCCGGCCCCTGCGCCACCAGCCCCCGCAGATTGCCCACCGTCGGCGCCGTCGCCCCTTGGCGCGTGGCCAGCGCCAGCGTGGCGACCGGGGCGGGGCCGTCGATGGCGACATGGCGCACGCCGCGCACCTGCACCTGCGCCAGCGAGACCGGCACCACCGACACGCCCATCTCGGCGGCGACCAGATTGATGACCGAGGAGAGCTGCGGCGTTTCCTGGCCGGGTCGCGGCTCGAAGCCGGCGGCGCGGCAGGCCGACAAGATCGCGTCGTGCAGGCTCAGGCCCACCGCGCGCGGAAACAGCACGAAGTCGTCCTGCGCCAGCGCCTGCAGCGCGACGCGCGCCTGTCCCGCCAGCGGGTGCGACTCGGGCAGCACGATGCACATCGGCTCGTCGGGGTAGCGGTGCAAGGTCAGCTCGGGCAGCACCGCCGCGCCAGGGCGCAGGAAGGCGGCGTCGAGCGTGCGGTCGAGCAGCGCCTCGGTCAGCCGGGTGGTGTTGGCCTCGGTCAGCAGCAGCTGCACCTGCGGCCAGCGGCGGCGGAATTCGCGCAGCGTCGCCGCCACCACCGGGTTGAAGGCCGCCGAGCTGGTGAAGCCGACCCGCAGCACCCCGGTCTGGCCGCGCTCGGCGCGCTGCGCCGCCAGCCGGGCCTGCTCGGCGGCCTGCAGCGTGCGCCGCGCCTCGTCGCGGAAGGCCTCGCCCGCGGCGGTCGGGCTCACGCCCTGCGGGGTGCGGTGCAGCAGCGTGACGCCCAGCTGGCGTTCGAGCTCGCGGATCTGCTGACTCAGCGGCGGCTGGCTGATGCCGAGACGCGCAGCCGCGCGGGTGACGTTGCCCTCGTCGACGACGGCAAGAAAGTAGCGAAGGTGGCGCAGCTCCATGGTCGTAAAAGCTCTGACGATGTCATGAACAATATATTGGACGTCTGGCTGGGAGGTTTCCAGAATCCGCACCATGCCTGACGCCTCTTCGGACCGCCGTGGTCCGCTGACCCTGTTCCTGATCGGATTCCTGACCTTCGCGCTGCTCTACACCGCGCAGCCGCTGCTGCCGGCCTTCGCGGCGGACTTCGGCCTGCACGCGGCCGACAGCGCGCTGGCGATGTCAGTGTCCACCGCGACGCTGGCGCTGACGATCTTCGTCTTCACGGTGCGACCCGGCCGGCTGGACCGGCGCTGGCTGATGGGCCTGGCGCTGCTGGCGGCCGTGGGCTTCAACGCGCTGACGGCGCTGAGCACCTCATGGCCCCAACTGCTGACGTGCCGGGCGCTGCTCGGGCTGGTGCTGGGCGCGGTGCCCGCCACCGCGATGGCCCATGCAGGTGATGCGGTGCCGCGCGAGCGCCTGGCCACGACGATGGGGCTGTACGTGGCGGGCACCGCCACCGGCGGCATGAGCGGGCGCATCGGCATCGGCTTCCTGGCCGAGGCGCTGGGCTGGCGCGCCGGGTTGCTGGGCCTGTCGGCGCTCGGTCTGGCGGTGCTGGGTCTGCTGGCGTGGAGCCTGTCGGGGCGCCGGCGCGCACCGACGACGCCGCCGCCGGACACCGCAGAGGCCACATCGGCCGTGTCACCCTGGCAGGCCGTCCGGCAGGACACGCGGCTGCAGCGGCTGATCCTGTGCGGGGCACTCGCCTCAGGCATCTTCGTGACGGCCTACAACTACGCGGGCTTCCGGCTGATGGCACCGCCCTTTGCGCTGGATGCGGGCCAGGCCGGGCTGATCTTCAGCGGCTACCTGGCAGGGGTGATGTCCTCGGGCTGGAGCGGGCGCTGGGTGCGGCGCCACGGCAGCAGGCAGGTGCTGCTGTGGGCCTGCGCCGTCACCGCGGTCGGCGTGCTGCTGAGCCTGCCGGCGCAGCTGGTCCTCTTCATCCCGGGCCTGGCACTGATGACGGCGGGCTTCTTCGCGATGCACGCGGTCTGCTCGGGCTGGATCAGCCACGCAGCCGGCCGCTGGAAGGCGCAGGCCACCGGCCTCTACCTGCTGGCCTACTACATCGGCTCCAGCCTGGCAGGCTACGGCGGCGGGTGGCTGTGGAGCCACGGAGGCTGGCTGCTGCTGTGCGGCGGCCTGCTCGTCGGCGTGGCGGCGTTCGCGACGCTGGCCGGGTCCTGCCCGGACAATGCGTGAGATGAGCGCCCCCCGCCCCACCCCCTACCGCCCCCTGCCGCGCATCGACCCGGCGCGCTGCACCGGCTGCGGCTGGTGCGTTGCGGTCTGCCCGCCGCATGTGCTGTCGCTGCAGGTGGTGGCCTGGCGCAAGCGCTCGGTGCTGGAGGACGAGGCCGGCTGCACCGGCTGCTCGAAATGCGAGCCGCGCTGCCCCTTCGGCGCGATCCGGATGGAGCGGCCTCAGCGCCCCGGCAGCGGCAGCGGCGAGGACTGCGGATCCATCTCTTGCTTGTCGTCAGCGTCGATCGGGAGCACCACGGGACCCGGATCGCCCGGGATCCGGCGTGCGCCTTGGGCGCCGTGGATGGTCGGCGCGAAGATCGGCTTCAGCTTCTGAGCGGCGCTTGGCCGCTCAGGACGTAGCGCCGCAGCAGCTGCAGCGGCGCGCCAACGCTGGGCTCGACGAACAGACTCAGCGCATCGCAGCGCCAGGGCTGCTCGAGCGCTGGTGCGAAGAAGGTGCGCGCCAGCTCCAGCCAGACCCCACGCTCGCCCTCGTCGGGAATCAGGTCGCTGAGCGTGCAGTGGAAATGCCAGCGCTCGAGCACATGCGGACAGCCCCAGCGCGACAGCAGCGCCTGCTGCTCGTCGTCGAGCGGCGCACGCACGCGCCAGCGTGCCAGGTCGGACGGCGTGGCGGGCTCGCGGAAGACATCCAGCTCGGTGATGCACCGGTCAGCCAGGCCGCGCAGCGGATGAGCGTGGGCCAGCGGGGCGGCCGTCTGCAGCACGATCAGGTCCTCGAACAGACCGACCTCGAGCGCGGGCATGTCGAAGGGCGCCACGGTGCGCACCAGCGCGCACAGCGCCTGGTGCAGCGACTGCAGCGAGCAGCCCTCGGCCAGCCGCATCGGTGTCTTCAGCGTCGCGTGAAAACCGTAGCGCCACGGCGAGGCCCGACGCGCCGGTGCCGCCGGCGCCTCGTCACCGGAGGGGTCTCGGCCCAGCCAGGTGCAGCCGGACTGCCACAGCGGATGGTCGACGGGCGGAGTCAGGTAGATCGCGTAACGGGCACTCATCGAGGCAGGACAACCGGGGCAGACGGGACATCAGGTTCGGACAAGGCCACATAGACTACCTTGTTCCGGCAGGTCGTGACATCCCACCGTGAGAGATTTGCGAATCCAATACCGATGCGTACCTTTCCGGAACCTGTGAATCGTGCACATCCGCGCACAAGCAACGACAGTCACACTCGCGAACATGCAAGATTCAATCATGCAGGGAGAACGGGTCCTGAGCGGCGCACGGCTGGTCCTGGCGGATCAGGTCCTGCTCGGCAGCGTGCGATTGCGCCACGGGCAGATCGTCGACATCGACACCGGCCGCTCGCGCGGGCCTGGCGCGATCGACCTCGAGGGCGACTACCTGCTGCCTGGACTGGTCGAGCTGCACACCGACAACCACGAGCGCCACGCGATGCCGCGCCCGGGGGTGCAGCAGCCGGCCTGGAGTGCGGTGCAGGCGCATGACGCCGAGATCGCCGCCGCCGGCATCACCACCGTCTTCGACGCGATCGGCATCGGCGACCCCTACCAGCGAGGCTTCCGCGGCCGCGACCAGAGCGAGATGCTGGCGGTGCTCGACGCGCTCGACGAGGCGGGCGTGCTGCGCGCCGACCACCGACTGCACCTGCGCTGCGAGCTGCCGGCCGACAACGCGCTGGAGCTGTTCGCGCCCTACGCACGGCATCATCGGCTCGGCCTGATGTCGCTGATGGATCACACGCCCGGGCAGCGCCAGTGGCGCGACCTGGTGCGCGCGCGCCTGTACTTCACCAGCAAGAAGGGCTGGAGCGGCCAGCAGTTCGACCAGGAGACCGCCCGGCCGCAGGGCCCCGGGAGCGAGCGCGGCCGCCGGGCCGAGGCCAACCGCGGCGCCTTCGTCGCGCTGGCACGCGAGCTCGGGGTGGCGCTGGCCTCGCATGACGACACCACCGCCGCGCATGTCGACGAGGCCCATGCGCTCGGCGCCTCGATCTGCGAGTTCCCGACCACGCTGGAGGCCGCCTGCCGCGCCGCCGAGCGGGGTCTGCTGACCCTGGGCGGTGCGCCCAACCTGCTGCGCGGCCATTCCCACGCCGGCAACGTGCCGGTGGCGGCGCTGGTCGAGGCCGGCGTGCTGGACGCACTCTCCTCCGACTATGTGCCCGCGACGCTGCTGGCCGCGGCCTGGACGCTGGCGCGCAGCAGCCTGGCCCAGCCGGCCGACACGGCCCGACTGCCCCAGGCCATCGCCAAGGTCAGCCGGGCGCCCGCCCGGGCCGTCGGCCTGACCGACCGGGGCGAAATCGCCACCGGTCTGCGCGCCGACCTGATCCGGGTGCGTGAGGTTGCAGGCCAGCCGGTGGTGCGGGGCGTCTGGCGCGGCGGACAGCGGGTGGCCTGAGGTCGGATCGGCACCTGCAGCCCGGAACATCCCGCATGCCACGTTCACGGCCTTGGGTCATCATCAGTCCATGACTGCTCACGCCCTGCCCGACTTCCGCTCGCCGGACTTCCTGCGCGCGCACATCCACCACACGATGGCCTTCTACGACGGGCGGGCCCTCGACCCGTCCGGAGGCTTCTTCCACTTCTTCCGCGACGACGGCACGGTCTACGACCGGCGCACCCGCCACCTCGTCAGCAGCACACGCTTCGTCTTCAACCACGCGATGGCCTGGCGCCACCTGGCGCGCCGGCCGCAGTGGCTGGAGGCCGTGCGCCACGGCCTGCGCTTCCTGGACGAGGCCCATGCGCAGCCCCAGGGCGGCCACGCCTGGGTGGTCGAGCATGACGCGGACGCACCGCCGGGCGCCCGTGACCGGGTGATCGACGGCACGAACCACGCCTACGGTCAGGCCTTCGTGCTGCTGGCGCATGCGCACGCGCTGATGGCCGGCGTCGAGGAGGCACGCGCCGGACTGGAGGCCAGCTTCGCGCTGATGGAGACACGCTTCTGGGAGCCGGCGCACGGCCTGTACGCCGACGAGGCCTCGGCCGACTGGCAGACGCTCTCGCCCTACCGCGGCCAGAACGCCAACATGCACGCCTGCGAGGCCTGCCTGGCCGCCTGGGACGCCACCCTGGACGCCAAGTACCTGCAGCGCGCGCTGACGCTGGCGACCTCGGTCACGCAGCGCCTGGCCGCACAGACCGCAGCGCACACGGCCGACGGCGCGCTGGTCTGGGAACACTGGCACCGCGACTGGACGCCCGACTGGGACTACAACCGCCACGACCGCACCAACATCTTCCGCCCCTGGGGCGTCCAGACCGGCCACCTGACCGAATGGACCAAGCTGCTGCTGCAGCTCGAAAGCCGGCTGCCGGAGGCGGCGCGACCGGACTGGATCGTGCCGACCGCACGGCATTTCCTCGAGGTGGCGATGCGCCGCGGCTGGGACGCGCAGCACGGCGGCCTGGTCTACGGCTTCGCGCCCGAGGGCACCGTCTGCGACGCCGACAAGTATTTCTGGGTCCAGGCCGAGAGCCTGGCTGCGGCCGCGCTGCTGGCGATCCGCACCGGCGACGCGGCAGGGTGGTCCGCCTACGAGCGCCTGTGGGCCTACAGCTGGACCCATCTGGTCGACCACCGCCACGGCGCCTGGTTCCGCATCCTGACACCCGACAACCGCGCTTACTCCGACGAGAAGAGCCCCGCCGGCAAGACCGACTACCACACGATGGGGGCGTGCTGGGACGTGCTGCGGGCGATGGGCGCGCTCCAGACGCAGGAGAGCGGGCCGGCCGCCTGAGCGCCGGGAACGATCCGGGCCCGATCGGATCGGACCACGGGTCTGCCACCGGTACGAGGACGCCACCATGACCGCCCCCCCGCCGATCGACTGGGCCCGCGCACCGCTGCACGTCATCGTCAACACGCATGCGGGGCATCGTCACGACCGGGCTGACCTGCAGGCGCAGCTCTCGCGCCATCTGACCGCCAGCGCGCGGCCCTGGGAGCTGTACCGGCCTCGCCGCCCGGCCGAGCTGCCCACGCTGGCCGCGCAGGTGGTCGCGCGAGCCCGGATCGACGGCGGCGTGGTCATCGCCGCCGGCGGTGACGGCACGCTCAACACCGTCGTGCAGGCGCTGTGGGAACAGCAGATGCCCTTCGGTGCGCTGCCGCAAGGCACCTTCAACTTCTTCGGCCGCCAGCACGGCCTGCCGACGGACCCCGACGAGGCACTGCCGCAGCTGCTTGACGCGATCGCGACGGGCGACATGCGCCCGGTGCAGCTGGGCCGGATCGGCGGCCAGATCTTCCTGGTCAATGCCAGCCTGGGCCTCTACCCCGAGCTGCTGGAGGAGCGCGAGGCCATGAAGCGCCGCCACGGTCGCAGCCAGTGGATCGCCCGACTGGCGGGCCTGGCCAGCCTGATGCGGCCGCACCGACGCTGGCGACTGCACCTGACCCGCACTGATCTGGACGGCCAGCGCCACCGCGAGCAGCGCGAGGCCACCACCCTCTTCATCGGCAACAACCCGCTGCAACTGCGCCAGGTCGGCCTGTCCGACGAGGCGCTGCAGCGCGGCGGTCTGGGCGCGCTGACGCTGGCGCCGGTGGGTCGCGCCGGCATGATCGGCCTGATCCTGCAGGGTCTGGCCGGGCGTCTCGGCCGGGCACAGGCAGTACAGGACTTCGCGTTCTCCCGTCTCGACGTCGATCTGCCCGGACGCCGCCGGGTGCGCATCGCGATCGACGGTGAACGCATGATCCTGCCACTGCCGCTGCGTGTCGAGGTGGCGCCCCGGCCGCTGTGGCTGATCGGGGCCCGTGACCTGGCCGAACCCGCATGAGCCGGCTGCTGCACCTGTCCGACCCCCATTTCGGCACCGAGCGGCCCGGCGTGCTCGATGCACTCGAGCGGCTGGTGGCCTGCACGCGCCCGCAGGTGCTGGTGCTGTCGGGCGACATCACGCAGCGCGCGACCGCCACGCAGTTCGCCCGTGCACGCGCCTGGCTGGACCGCCTGCCGGTGCCGCACCGGCTGGTGATCGGCGGCAACCACGACATCCCGCTGTTCGACCTGGCAGAGCGGCTGCGCCATCCCTACCGGCGCCTGGGCGCCGCCTTCGGCCCGGAGCGCGAGCCCCAGCTCGACCTGCCCGACTGGCGGGTGCTGGCGCTCGACACCACCCGCTGGTGGCGCCACCGCGACGGCACGCTCTCGCGCGCGCAGATCGCGCGCGCAGCGGGCGCGCTGCAGGCGGCCGCCCCGGGCCAGATCCGCGTCGTCGTCACGCACCATCCGCTGCAGGTCACCCGCACCAGCGACGAGGTGCATCGCCCGACGCGCCACCGCGAGGCGCTGGCGGCCTGGGCGGATGCGGGTGCCGACCTGCTGCTGAGCGGCCACGTCCACCTGCCAGCGGTCGTGCCGGTGGCGAGCGCACCGCAGACCACACACCGGATCTGGAGCATCCAGGCCGGCACCGCGGTCTCGCGCCGCCTGCGCGCGGGCATCCCGAACACCGTGATGCTGCTGGAGGCGCTCTCGGACGAAGGCCGCGACCGGCTGTGCCGCTGCGAGACCTGGCAATGTCCGCCCGAGGGCGGCGCCTTCCGATGCGTGGCCTCGCAGCAGCTGGCGCTGTCGCCGCTACGCGGCTGAAGGCGCCTGCTCCACCCACAGCACCGCGCCATCGGCCAGCGAGTCTCGCCGCACGAGTTCGCCCGGCGCCAGCCGCCGGGCCGAGGGCCCGAGCTCGCGCGCCAGCCGCTCGCCCTCGCCGGCGCGGGCCACATGCAGCGTCAGCGTGCGACCCTCGAGCGCCAGCCGCAGCGTCGCCTGAGGCCAGTGCGGCGGCAGGCAGGGCGCGAGCGCCAGCAGGTCGCCACGCAGCCTCAGGCCGCAGAAGTGCTCCAGCGAGGCCCTCAGCAACCACGCGGCCGAGCCGGTGTACCAGCTCCAGCCGCCCCGCCCCGCCCACGGCGCCTGGCTGTACGTGTCACCCGCCATCACGTAGGGCTCGAGCGCGTACAGCGGTCCCAGCCGAGCGTCGCTCCAGCGGTGCGCCGGGCTCAGGCCGGTGTAGACCGTCCAGGCGCGATCAGACTGGCCGAGCCGCAGCATCGCCATCAGGCCCCAGACCGCCGCGTGGCTGTACTGGCCACCGTTCTCGCGCACGCCCGGCGGGTAGGCCTGGATGTAGCCGGCATCGGGCTGGTGGTGCTGCAGCGGCGGGTCAAGCAGCACCAGCAGGCGGTGCTCGGCGTCGAACAGGCGTGTCCAGGCGCTGTCCATGGCCTGGCGGGCGCGCTGCGGATCTCCTGCGCCCGACAGCACCGCCCAGGCCTGCGCGATCAGGTCGATGCGGCACTCGTCGGCTGCCGCGCTGCCCAGTGGCGAGCCGTCGTCGAAGAAGGCGCGCAGGTACCAGCGCCCATCCCAGGCGTGGCGCTCGAGCGCACGGGGCCAGCCCTCCAGCGCCTGGCGCCAGTGCACGACACGTGCAGCGTCGCCGCGGGCCTCGGCCCAGGGCAGCGCCAGCCGCACCACCTCGCACAGGAACCAGGCCATCCAGACCGACTCGCCGCGGCCCTGGTGGCCGAGGCGGTTCATGCCGTCGTTCCAGTCCCCGGTGCCCATCAGCGGCAGGCCGTGCGGGCCCAGCCGCAGGCTGCGATCGATGGCGCGCGCACAGTGCTCGTAGATGCTGGCCGGCGTGCCACCGACCTGCGGTGTCTCGTACAGGTCCTCCGCGCCGGGCGGGATCTCGGCGCCAACCAGGAAGGGCAGCAGGCGGTCGAGGACCTCGGCGCGACCGGTGCGCTCGATCAGGCGCGCGCAGGCCAGCGGCAGCCACAGCAGGTCATCGGAGAAATGCGTGCGCACGCCCGCCCCACCCGGCTCGTGCCACCAGTGCTGCACGTCGCCGGCCTCGAACTGACGCGCGGCATGGATCAGGATCTGGCGCTCGAGCAGCTCGGGCGCCAGATGCGTCAGCGCCATCGCGTCCTGCAGCTGGTCGCGGTAGCCCATCGCGCCGCCGGCCTGATAGAAGGCGGCGCGCGCCCACATGCGGCATGCCAACGTCTGGTAGGGCAGCCAGCGGTTGGTCAGCATGTCGAACAGCGGGTCGGGCGTCTCGACCGTGACCTGCCCGAGCAGCGCGTCCCAGTGCCCGCGCGCCTGTGCGGCACGCTCGTGCGGATCGCGCCGCCGGGCCTGCCCGGCCAGCGCCTGCGCCGCGGCCGCGTCCTCGCCGTGGCCGAGCAGCAGCACCAGCTCGACCGTGCGGCCCGGCTTCATCTCGACATCGAGTGCCAGCGCCGCGCAGGCGTCCATCCCGGCGCCGCTGCGCCCGCCGGGCTGCTGCGGCAGACGCATGCGCCCGTGCGCGTCGAAGAACTCGGCGCGGTCGCAGGTCCAGCCGGCCGGCTGCACCGCCTCGGCGTCCTGCGCGCGCGCCGGCTGCAGCAGCACGAAGGCGGTCGCGCCGCCCTGGCCGCCGAGGTGGTCGAGCTGGGTACAGGCCAGCACCGGCGTGCCCGACGCGCCCGGCCCGTCGACCTCCAGCACGCCGGTGCGCAGCGACAGCCGCTCCTGGCGCGCCGAGCCCATCAGCCACTCGACCCAGCCCGTCAGCCGCACCCGGCGCGCCGGGGCGCCCGGCGCCAGCGACAGGCGCAGCAGGCTCTGGCGCAGCGGCGCCTCGGCATCGACCACCACCTGCAGCAGCGTGTCGATCGCACCGAAGCGCTGGCCGATCTCGCTCCAGCCCTGGCCGTGGCGCACCCGGCGCGGCCCGCCGCCGTCGAGCGTGCGGCCGATCCAGCGCGCCCGGCCATCCTGCTGCGGATCGACCAGCAGCAGGCCGTCGGAGGGCGGATCGAGCAGCGCATCGTTCGACCAGGCGGTGATCATGTGCATGCGGCTGTTGCCGGCCCAGACATGCCCGCCGCCCGCCTCCGACACCAGCGCACCGAAGCCCGGATTGGCCAGCACGTTGATCCACGGCCGCGCCGGATGACGGCGCGCGTCGATCTCGAAGGCGAAGGCGCCGGTGTCGGTCTCGAACAGGCCGTCCGGCGGCGGGCCCGGCACCGCGTTGCCGTTCGGCGGTGGCAGCAGGTCGGCCAGCGGCCAGGCCGGCTGCTCGCGGCGCAGGCGGTCCTGCTGCGCCAGCCGTGCGGTCCAGCGCTGCATCTGCTGACCCAGCGTGCGGCTGTCGGCCTGCAAGTGCAGGCGCGCCAGGGTCTGCAGCGTGAACAGCTCGTCCTCCGTCAGCGCGACGCGCACCAGCGCATGCAGCGTCGAGCGGCGCACCGCCGGCAGCGCCAGATCCTGCTGCGCCTGGTGGCGCTCGCGCATCAGGTGCAGCTCGTGCTGGACGGGGCTGAGGTAAGACGCCGGCTCGGCATTGACCACCACCAGATCGACCGCCAGGCCGCCCAGCGTCCACAGCCGCAGCGCGCGCTTGAGCGTCTGCACCAGCGCCAGCCCGGCCAGGTCCGACACCGTCACCAGCAGGATCGGGCGGTCGCCCGAGACCGCGTGGCGCCACAGCAGGCGCCGGTCACAGCGCGGCGCCGCACCCGGCCGAAGCCGCGGCGCCTGACGCGACAGCGGTGCGGTCATCGCGGTGGTCAGGCGCAGCAGCGCGGCCCAGCTCTCGGCGTCGAGCTGCATCTCGCGCAGCCGGATCGCCGCCATCGTGTGCGACATCGCCGCGACCCGATCGACGATCGTGGGCTGGCGATGCTTGTCGACCAGCGCATCGAGCGGCTCGCGCGAGGCTGCGGCTGCCGTGGCGAAGGTCAGTCGCGCCCGCGCGCCTGGCGCCAGCGTCAGCCGCACGCCGATCGCCGCCACCGGGTCCAGCCCGGTGTCGAGCGGCCCGTTCGGCACGTCCCCCGAGGCGGCACGCGGCCGGTGCGGCTCGTGCCAGCGCCCAAGCCAGCGGGCGCGGTCGGTCGTGAACTGCACCGGCTCGTCCAGCGGGACGTCCACGCCCGCCAGAAAATGCACCGCGTGGACCCCGGCCTCGCCCTGCAGCCGCGGCTTGCGACGCAGGTGGATGGCGGCGGCGTCGCGGTCGATCCCCGCCTCGACGAAGAGATTGGCGAAGGCTGGATGCGCCTCGTCCGCCCGCGGCTCCGACAGCGTGACCTCGAAGCTGGAGACCAGGCGCAGCGGCAGCGGCCGCTCGCCCAGGTTCTCCAGCTCGACCTGCCGCAGCTCCAGATCATCCTCCGGGCTGACGCGTACCTCGACGCGGCTGCGCAGGTCAGGGCGCAGCGCCTCGAACACCACCCGGTCGCCGTCGAGCGTGGTCAGGTAGCGCGCCGACGGATCGGGCGCCGGCATCGCGGTCAGTGTCGTCGGCGCCGAAGGCACCGTGCCGTCCTCGCGCATCAGCCACAGGAAGGTGCCGGCGGCGACCCGCAGCGGGTCGTCGCGCCAGCGGCTGATGCCGATGCCCTGCCAGCGGCTCCAGCCTCCCCCGTGCGCACGCAGACCCACGCTGTAGCGGCCGTTGCCCAGCAGCTGCGTCGCCACCGGGCCGTCCTGCGCCACCTCCACCGTCAGCGAGGCGCGCTCGACGCGCACGCGGCGCGGCGGCGGCCGCAGCAGCGGCTCGCCCAGCGGCGGCGCCTCGCGCGGTGGCACCTCGTGCAGCAGCGGCCGCACCGCGCGCATCAGCGCGTCGCGGCCCAGCCAGCGCCGCGGCGCCCCGTCGAGCAGCACCACCGCCAGCGCCACCAGCGACATGCCCTGGTGGTGAGCCATGACCGTGTCGACGCGCACCGGCTCGCCCGGCCGCTGCTGGCGCGAGGCGGTGAAGTCCAGCGCCTCGATGAAGCCCAGCGGACCGCGGGCCTGCAGATCGCCCAGGCGCTGCAGGTTGGCCATCGCCTCGGGCAGATCGACCATCAGCGCCATCACGGTCGCGTAGGGCGCGATCACGCGCTCGTCGGGCGGAGTGCGCCGCAGCGCCAGCCGTGCCGCGCCCTGCGGTCCGTACTGGTAGGCCAGCGTGTGGTCCTGCGCCGCGTGCGCGGACTCCGACACGCCCCAGGGCAGGCCGTCGCGCGCGCCCTGCGCCCGCTGCTCCCGCACCGCCGCGCGGGTGGCCTGGTCGAGCACGCTGCCCTGCGGCTCGTCGAGCACCAGGGAGGGCATCAGGTACTCGAACATCGAGCCCGACCAGGAGCGCAGGCCCACCTGGTCGCCGACGGCCACGAAAGGCCGGCCCAACGCCGCCCAATGCCGCACCGGCACGTCGCCCTTGGCAATCGCCAGCAGGCTGGTCAGGCGGCATTCGGAGGCCAGCAGGTCGTAGTGGCCGCTGTCGAGCTGGCCGCTGTCGGCGCGCAGGCCGATGTGCAGCAGCCGGTGCACCGGATCGAACAGCATGGCGTAGTCAGGGGCCTGCGCCAGCGTGCGGCAGCGCGCCGCCAGCTCGCGCAGGCGGCCCTCCAGCGAGGCCGGCGCGCGCAGGTCCTCCAGCAGCGCCTCCAGCGTGTCGAGGTGATCGCGCAGCAGCCACAGGCTGCGCTCGTCGCTGCCCGGGGCGCCGGCCTCGGCGTCGGGCGCGCGCTGCCAGAGTGCCTCGAGCTCGGCGCGCGATTCGGCCAGCCACTGCGGCAGCTGCGCGAAGTCCTGCGCGTCGACCGAAGGCAGCTCGCGCATCGGCGCCAGCTGCGCCAGGCGGTGCGTGACCTGCCCGGCCAGCAGCACCGGCCGCAGCGGTGCCAGACGCTGCGCCGACTCATCCAGCGCCAGCCGCAGCATCGGCTGGCCGTGCCAGAGCTGCGGCTGCGTGGCCAGCTCCTCGCAGGCGCCGGCCACCGCCAGCAGGTGGCCGCCAAGGTTGCCGCTGTCGACCGTCGAGACATAGGCCGGGGGCAGCACCGCCAGCGTGCGGGTGTCATACCAGTTCAGGAAATGGCCGCGGTGGCGCGGCAGGCGCTCCAGCGTCGACAGCGTCGCATCGAGCCGGTGCACCATGCCGCTGACGCCGATGAAGCCGAAGGCCCGCGCGCTGGCCACGCTCAGCAGGTACATGCCGATGTTGGTCGGCGAGGTGCGCGAGGCGATCACCGGCTGCGGACTGCGCTGCAGGTTGTCCGGCGGCAGGTGGTTTTCCTCGGGCGTGACGGTGCGCAGGTAGAAGCGCCAGGTGTCGCGCGCCAGATGGCGCAGCGACTGGCGCACCGACTCGGCCAGCGGCGCCGGCGGCGGCCCCGGCACACGCGCCCCCCAGGCCACCCACACCGGCGCCAGCGCCCACAGCAGGCTCAGGCCGATCGCCCAGGGCAGCGTCGCGGCCGGCCCAGCCAGCGCCAGCGCCATGCCCAGCACGGCCGCGGCCAGCGTCGTCGGGGCGTGGCGGCGGGCCAGCGCCGGCAGCGTGGTGCCCGCCACCGCCGCGGCGGCCGCAGCCGTCGTCCACTCCAGCAGATGCCGGCGTGACACGCCCTGACGCCACAGCGCCCTCGCGATCGCATCCAGCGACAGCAGCGCCTGGTCGAGCAGCAGCGCCAGGTGCCAGGCACCCGCACCCAGCGCGCGGCCGATGTCCGCCAGGCCACGGCGCCAGAACAGCCCCAGGGAAATGTCGTCCCGGCTGGGCGCCAGACCGGCGACCGTGCCCAGCAGCGGTCCGATCGCGTGCGCGAGCAGCACCAGCAGCAGCACGCGGCCTGGTGGCAGCAGGCCCGTGGCCAGCGCCAGCACGATCAGCGCCAGCGTCGCCGGCGCCACCAGCGAGCGACGCAGGTTGTCGATCATCTTCCAGCGGCTGATGGCCGCCATCGGCCAGCGCCCGGGCCGCAGCAGGAAGGGCAGCAGCTGCCAGTCGCCGCGGGTCCAACGGTGGATGCGCGAGGCCGCCACATCCGGATGGCCGGGGGCGTCCTCCACCAGCGTCACGTCGCTGACGCCGGCGCAGCGCGCGATCGCGCCCTCGAGCAGATCGTGGCTGAGCACATGGCCCTCAGGCAGGCGCCCGCCCAGCACCGCCTGCAGCGCCTGCACGTCGAGCAGGCCCTTGCCGGTGAAGGTGCCCTCGCCGTGCAGGTCCTGATAGATCTCGGAGCTGGCAGCGCTGTAGGGGTCGATGCCGCCCTGACCGGCAAACAGACGGTGGAAGCGCGTGCGTGCGGCCTGCGGCGCCAGCGGCAGCGCCACCCGCGGCTGCAGGATCGCGTGGCCGGCGACGACGCGCCGGTGCTGCGCATCCAGACGCGGCCGGTTGAGCGGGTGCGCGGCCACGCCGACCAGCTCGAGCAGCCGGCCCGGCGGCATGTCGGTGTCGCTGTCGAGCGTCATGACGTGGCGCACCGGATGGCGCACCTGCGTCAGCCCGTCCAGCGCCAGAAAGGGCGAGACCGCCAGGGCCGGGCCGCGGCGGGCCGCGTCGAGCCACCCGATCAGCTGCTCGAGCTTGCCACGCTTGCGCTCGTGGCCGATCCAGCAGCCTTCGCTGCGGCTGTAGCTGCGCCGCCGGTGCAGCAGCAGGAAACGCGGCGCGGGCGGGGCCGAGCCGTCGCCCTGCCCCGCCGGACCGTGGACAAGCTGGAGCGCACGCAGCGCGTGCTCGGCGTGCAGCAGCAGGGCCTCGTCGTCGGGCGCGTGCGGACTCGACGCATCGGACCAGTCACTCAGCAGGGCGTACTGCACCTGCGCATCGCGGGTCGAGAGGTGGTGCTGCTCGAGCTGCGCGACCAGCGCGTCGGTCTGTGCATCGGACGACAGCAGGCACGGGATGACCACCAGCGTGCGGTGCTGCGGCTCCAGGCCCTCGTCGAGCGCCAGCCGGGGCAGCCGCGCCGGCCGCACCGACTCGCTGATCAGCCGGTTGACCAGGCTCACGACCAGCTCGCTGGCCGGCAGCGCCAGCAGCAGCGCGGCCAGCGCCAGCAGCCCGGTCGACCACGGCGCCGCCGCGGCGCCATGCGGCATCAGCCAGGCCACCAGCAGCCACGTCGGCAGGACCAGCGCGGCCAGATGCAGGCCGGTGCGCCCGCGCCGGCCGTCGGCCAGCCGTTCGGCCAGCGTCGCCGGCGGCAGACCGAGCGCCTGGCGCAGCGCCTCGCGTCCGGGGCCCAGGCCCCAGTGGCCCGGCGCCGCCTCGGGCGCGTCCGGCGCCGGCGCGGCATCGACCCGGCGCATCAGCTCGGCGGCGACGCGCGATTCGGGCAGACCGCCATCGAGCGCGAGCTGCTCGATGGCACGCAGCGTCTCGTCCTGCGTGTCCTGGCACTCGGCGGCAAAGACCGGCGAGCGCGCCAGCGTGCGCACCGTGACGCTGACGCAGGCGATCAGGTCACGCCACGCCAGCCGGTCGATGCCGCGCAGCGAGGTGATGGCGTTGCGCACGCTCTGGTGGTCGCGGGTCATCTCGTCGTGCAGCTGCGCCTGCGCCGCAGCCGGATCGGGAAGATGGGTGTCGAGCCAGACCTGCAGCCCGGCATGCAGTGCATGCGGCACGTCGGCCTCGCGCAGCGACAGCTGCAGCGCGAAGGGCGGCAGCACGCCGCGGCGCATCAGCGCCTGGCCCAAAGACTCCAGCTCGGCCAACGCTGCCGGCGCATGCGCCTGCTCCAGCCACAGGTGCGCGCGCTCGCGCGCCTGGAGCATCGCGACGGTGCGCTCGGCCAGTCGGCGCAGGTTCTCGATCAGCACCAGCCGCAACGTCGTGGGCAGGGCCCACAGCTCGGCCAGAGACAGCTCGCGCTCGCGGTCGTAGGCCCGCAGGCAGGCGCACAGCAGCTCGGCATCGAGCCCGCTGTCACTGTGCGCGACCCAGGCCCAGGCGAGGCCGTAGATGCGTGGCAGCCCGTCGAGCGGCTCGCCGCGCAGTACCGGCAGCCGCGCGAAGTAGCGTGCTGGCAGCTGCCGGCGCACCTCGTTGACCTGCTCGTCGATCAGGCTGGCGTTGTCGAGCAGCCACTGCGCCGCCGGCCCGAGATGCAGCCCGTCACGCGACAGGTGCTCCAGCGCCGCCACCGCGCTTCGGATGACGGCCATGTTCTCGTCCAGCCGGGGAAAGAACGGCACCGCGACCGGATCGCGCACCGGCGGGCAGTCATGCGACAGCGCCAGCCGCGCTGCATGCTGCTCGAAATGCCCGCGACCGAACAGCACCGAGCGAATCGGTGGCTCGAGCGGCCCCACCGATCCGGCCGCCCGCTGCGCGGCTTCGCGTTCGCGCGCCGTCATCCTTCAGGGCCAGAGCGAGGCCAGCGGCAGCACGCCCACGGCCAGCACGACCGTCGTGACGAAGCGCCCGGCCACCAGGCCATGCATCCGCTCGGCCAGGCAGCCCAGCGCGAACATCGGGCCGCGCGCGTGGCGGCACTGGCCCAGGTGGGCGCGCAGCGAATGCAGGTGTTCGTGCAGCGGCTGGGCGCGCGCCATCGAGGCGTTCATCGAAGGCATGAAGGATCTCCCTGGAAGGCGTGAAACATGGTCGATCGCCGTGCGGTGGCACGACATGCCGGATCAGCCCTTGGCCAGCACCAGGCGGTTGTCGACCGCAACCACGCCCTTGACGGCCCTGGCCAGCTCGGTGGCCCGACGGCGCGAGGCCTCGTCCGGCGCAGAACCGCTGAGCGCGACACGGCCCTGGTCGGTGTCGACAGCGATCTTCAGCACGCTCAGCCCCGGGTCGCCAGCCAGCGCGGCATGCACCGCAACGGTGATGCCGGCGTCATCGACACTGGCCGCGGCCTCGCGCCCGGCCGCCTTCATGTCGGCCTTGACCTCGGCGGCGGCGTCCTTGAGATCGGCCTTGGCGGCGTCGGTCTTGCGCTCGGCCGAGGCGATGGCGCCGTCGATCTTCTGGCCAGCGCTGCGCTCGTCATCGGGCTGGCCGCAGGCGGCCAGCACCAGGGCGAGCAGCGCGACGGTGGTGGCCGACAGCGCGCGGCGGCCGGCAGGGGAGACGGAGAAGGTGTTCATGGTCGGCTCCTGTCAAGCGATGGAAATGAATGAGGGACACGCGGCGGAGGCGGAGGCGGCAGCGGCGAGGCCCGCCAGGTCACGGCGGGTCGTCGCGAGGGGCGGTGTGCGCCGGCAGGCACAGCGCCAGCAGCGCGCCGGCCGTGGCGGCCAGCACCACCGCCTTCAGCGGCTCCTCGCGCACCCAGGCCAGGGCCTCGTCCTGCAGTCGGGCCAGCAGGCCGGACAGGTCGGGCAGGTCAGACGGATCGGGCAGATCGATGCTCATGCGTCGACCTCCGTCAGGTGCGGCGGATCAGGCCCATCACGAAGCTGACCAGTGCCATGACCAGGAAGACGATGAAGAGGATCTTGGCGATGCCGGCCGCGCCGGCGGCAATGCCCCCGAAGCCGAACAGCGCCGCGATCAGGGCGATGACGAAGAAGACGACGGCGTAATGCAACATGGCGGACTCCTGGGGCAGTCGGTTGAGTGCCGGCGACGGTGCCGGGCATGGCCTCACTTTAGAAACGCGCCCGGCCTGCGCCCATCGGGCTGCGGCCGCGTCGCGGTGTGGGTGGGCGGGTGGGTGGCCTGTAGGACTGCGCCGACTGTGCCGGCCGCACATCGGGCCTAAACTGCGTGAAGCAGATCACGCCCGGAACCGTCACCAGGAGACCCCCATGATCCGTGTCGCCATCGTCGACGACCACGCCATCGTCCGCGCCGGACTGCGGCAGTTCTTTGCCGAGCAGGTCGACCTGCGCGTGACCGGGGAGGCAGCCAACGGCCGCGAAGCCGTCGACCTGGTGCGCCGGGGCGATGTCGACGTGATGGTCATGGACCTGTCGATGCCCGAGCACGGCGGCGTCGATGCGCTGGCGGCGATCCGCGCGCGCGCCCCGGAGCTGCCGGTGCTGATCCTCAGCGGGTTTCCGGAAACGCACTACGCCACGACGCTGCTGCGCCAGGGCGCCAGCGGCTACCTGAACAAGGAATGCGACCCGGAGGAGATCATCCGGGCGATCCGCACCGTCTACCGCGGCCGCAAGTACATCACCGCGCCGGTGGCCGAGCTGCTGGCGGACAGCCTGGGCGGCAACCCCGACAAGCTGCCGCACGAGCAGCTCTCCGAGCGCGAGCTTCAGGTCTTCCTGCGCCTGGCGCAGGGCGAGACCATCGGCCACATGGCCGACAGCCTGTCGCTGAGCGTCAAGACCGTCAGCACCTACCGCACACGGGTGATGGAGAAGATGAAGCTCGAGTCCAACAGCGACCTGACCTACTACGCACTGAAGAACGGCCTGATCGTCTGAGCGCGGCCGGGCCGAGCCGGTCGGCACCGGCGGGGCCAAGCGCGGCGAAAAAAAGGGCCGGCACGACGGGGGGAGACGTGCCGGCCCGACTCCCTGGGTGAATGGGATTCGAGGAAATCCGGCCCAGGCGCCGGAGCCGCGTTCAGGCGAGAAACCAGCTGTCGAGCCGCGGTGCCGCCGGCAGATCGTGCCGCGCCAGGAAGGGCAGCGCGGCCTCGTAGCCGATCTCGCAGCCGCCGTCGCGGCGCATCTCCGACACCGAGGGCGGGTCATCCGGCAGATCACTGGCGGGCGGCTCGTGGCGAGCTTCGGCATCCATCTCGGCGGCTCCTTCCTGCCCTGCATCTCGGGCGATGTCGGTGTGATGTCCTGGCCTCCATTGTGTCGACCGGGCTGCGGCTGCCCCATCGGCCACGATCCCGACCCCGCGTAGGCGCATTCCGACAGCACGGGCGACAGCCTGTCGCCGTAGGACAGGGCCGACAGCCCGGCGCGGCCAGCACCGATGTCGCCAGCACCGGCACCGCGCCACACTGCAGACGCCCCAAGACGGTGAGGTGCCCGCCGCGGCGCCAAGGAGTTTCCCGCATGATGCACAACCCTCTGCGCACCCTGCCCGAGCTGTTCGCCCAGCTCGGCCTGGAGGCGTCGCCCGACGAGTTCGTGCGTCGCCACGCCCCGCTGCCCGCAGACGTCGCGCTCGAGGCGGCGCCCTTCTGGAACGACGCGCAGAAGGCCTTCCTGGCCACCGAGCTGGCGCGCGACGCCGACTGGGCGATCCTGATCGATCGCCTCGACGCGCGGCTGCGCGATGCGCCGGAGCTGCGCACGCGCTGATTCTTTGACTGCGTTTGACTGCGGTTGGCGGCCGGGCCTGCACCCGCCGCCGCGTCCTGGACCGCGGGGCTCAACGCCCCGTGGCCAGCGCTGCAACGGCGGCGCGCACCAGCGTCTGCACCAGCGTCTGCACCGGGAACTGCGCGCGCAGCCAGCCCCCCAGTGCCCCCCGCACCGGGCGCCAGGCGCGCAGCACGCGTTCATCCTGCCAGGGTCGGGCAGCCGCCAGCGCCCCGCCCACCGCGGCGGCCAGAGCCAGCGTCAGCACCGGGTGGTCACGCAGCAGCGGCGCGATCCCGCGGTCGAGCCGCCGTCCGGCCCGCAGCAGCGGCACGCGCAGCGGATGGCGCGCCCACCACAGCTGTGCAGCGTCGAGCAGCATCGCGCCGGCCGGATGGGCCTCGACGCGCCGGCGCAGCGCCGCCACCAGCGTCAGGCGTCCGGCGCCATTCGTGCTGTTCGTGCCATTCGTGCCCACGTTGCCCTCGGACGGGCCCGCACCGGCGGGATCGACCTCGCCGCGCATGTGCGCCAGCAGGCGCTGGCGGGAGTCCTCCAGACGTTGGCACGCCCGGCTCAGGTGGGTATCGGAGATCGACATCGGCATCGCCCTTCTCTTGGGGTGGCGGCGGGGTCACGCCCGGAGGGCGTCCTGCAGCATCTGCGTGTCCCGCGCGAACTGCTCGCGCAGCACGCCCAGGCCCGCCAGCGGCTCGCTCGAGCGCAGCGCCCAGGCGGCAGCCAGCGCCAGCAGCGCCGGCAGCGCCGGGATCAGCGCCAGCATCCCGGGCCGCGCCAGCACCTCGGGCGACAGCGCCGCCCACAGCAGCAGCGCCATGCCCGCCAGCAGCAGCGCCAGCAGCGCGCTCAAGGCCACCACCGCCGACAGCATCGCCCGACGCCACAGCGCCTGGCGGATCACGCGCACCTGGGCAGAGGCCAGATCCGCATAGGCATCGAGATGATCGGCAAGGAGGTCAGGCCGACGCGCCAGCAGCGTGAGCAGGGGATGAAACATGGTGTGCCCAGCGTAGAGGGCCCCAGCAGGAGCCGCCAGCGGCACAGCCGCCGCCCGGCTGTAGGACAGCAACTACGCTGGAGCGCGCTGCGGCAGCCAGGCCGACAGCCGCGTGCCGCGCCCCGGTGCCGTGTCGATCTCGAACATGCCGCCCTCGCTCTCGACGCGGTAGCGCATGCCGGTCAGACCGTGGGCGCTCCGCCCGGCGGACCGGGCCGGATCGAAGCCGACGCCGTCGTCCTCGACCGTCAGCAGCGCCATCGGGCCATCGCGCGTCAGCGCGATCTCGACCCCACCGGCCTGGGCGTACTTGGCGATGTTGGTCAGTGCCTCCTGCACCATGCGGTAAGCGGTCAGCTGGGCACCGGCGTCGAGACCGATGCCCTCCGACAGCCTCATGCGCACCTCCAGGCCGGAGCGCTCGGCGAACTCGTTGCCCAGGATCTCCAGCGCCGGCAGCAGGCCGAGATTGGACAGCGAGGACGGCCGCAGGTCCTCGATGATGCGGCGCTTGAGCGCGATGCCGCTGTTGAGCGTCTGCGTCAGGTGCTTCAGGCGCTCGTGCACCTCGGGCGGCGCGTCGGCCAGCTTCGGGCGGATGCGCGCGGCATCGAGCTTGGCGGCAGTCAGCAACGCGCCCAGCTCGTCATGCAGCTCGCGGGCAAGCCGGCTGCGCTCGTCCTCTCGCGCGTGCTGCAGGTGCCAGGACAGGTCGAGCAGGTCCGCGGTGCGCCGACGCACCTCGATCTCGAGGAGATCGCGCTCGGCCTGCACCACCCGCTGCTGCTCGGCGCGCTGCGCGGCCAGCGCACGGCTCTGGCGCATGTACAGCGCCAGCCCCAGCAGGCTGACGATCACCAGGGCCAGGATGCCCAGGCGCAGGAACAGCATCGCGTCGTACATCTCGACGGTCCGGCCCGCGATGCGCCGGTTGCTGTGCTCGATCAGCTGGTCGGCCAGCGCCCGGATCTGCTCCATGTTGCGCAGCCCGATGTCGGTCAGCACCAGATCCATCGCGCCGCGCACGTCCTGGCGGTCGAAGCGCAGCAGCACCTCGGCCATCTCGTCCATCTTCATGCGCAGGCGCTCGATCAGCTCCTGCTCGATGGCCGACAGCGCGGGATCCCCGTGCATGCCCGACGAGCTCATGCGCTGCTGCAGCACGGTGATCTGGCTCTCGAGGTCGCGCACCGCCTCGACATAGGGCTGCAGGTACTCGCGCCGGCTCGACAGCAGGTAGCCGCGCTTGGCCGACTCCGCCCGGGTCACCAGACCGAGCAGCCGGTGCAGTGCCAGCCGTGCCTGCGCGACCTCGATGGCGGCATCGAGCGAGCCGCGGGTGCGCTGGTAGCCGCCCTCGCTGACGAACAGCATCAGCGCCGCGGCCAGCACCGCCAGAGGCATCACCAGGCCACGGTCACGCAGCCAGGTCAGCACGGCGACAGGCCGATCGCGCAGACGCATGGACAGGCCTGCCGCTCAGGGACCGAGCGTCTCGCAGTAGCCGATCAGCTCCTCGAGCTCGCTGGACTTGTCGAAGACGCGGTCGGCGCCCAGCTCGGCGCAGCGCCGGCGCATCTCGGGCGTGGCGTAGTTGCTCAACACGACCAGATGGCGGCCATAGCGGTGCTGGCGCGCCTGCTGCAGCACGCCCAGGCCGGAGCCGGCCTTCAGGAAGATGTCAATGATGACCAGATCGGGCCGCGGGGACTGCCGGCGCAGCGCGTCAAGCGCATCGCCCTCGCTCTCGGCCGTGCCGCAGACGCGGACCGGCACCATCTCCTCGAGGGTCTCGATCAGGTTGTCGCGGATCACGGGGCTGTCCTCGACGATGAAGCAGGACAGGATCCTCATGTCGAAGTCTTGTGGGAATGTCGAAGATGCAATCATGGTCCGCTCCAGCGCCGCACCGACCTCGTCCCGACAGACATCCAGGAGGACAGGAGATCGGCTGTGCACCGTCACGGTTCGTCACAGCATAGCGCCTGCCCCTGGCGCTGGCTGTAGGAGCGGGCCTACAGCCGCAGCGAGAACCGTGGTGCCTCGGGATCCGTCCCGCAGCAGAATGTTCATTTCAGGGTCTGCCTGGGCAGATCAGCCCTCGAGCATGTCCGCCAGCTCGTCCGCATGCTCCTCCTCGTCGCCCAGGATGTCCTCGAGCAGGCGTCGCGTCGTCGGGTCCTTCTCGGCCACCAGCGCGATCATCTGGCGATAGCTCTCCACGGCCACCCGCTCGGCCACGAGGTTGGCGCGCACCATCGCCATCAGGTCGTCGGACTCGTCGTAGTCGGCGTGGCTGCGCGCGAGCAGCTGGGTCGGATGGAAGTCCGGCTTGCCACCGAGCTGCACGATGCGCTCGGCCAGGCGGTCGGCGTGGCCGGCTTCCTCCTGCGCATGCACCATGAACTCTTCGGCGATCTTTGGCGAGGCCAGGCCATGGGCGGTGAAATGGTGGCGCTTGTAGCGCAGCACACAGACCAGCTCGGTGGCGAGCGCGTCGTTCAGCAGCGCAACGATCTGCGCGCTCCACGGCCCCAGACTGGGCGTGACCGCGCCGTCGTCGAGCGACGAGCGGGCCCGGTCGATCGCACCTTCGTCGAGGCGCAGGGGGTGGGCGGCAGAGGCGGTCTTGGCGGGCATGGCGGGCTCCTTCTGGGATTCAGGCGGGCGGACACGGTCCGGCATGAAACCACTGTAGGGCGGCGATCCCGGGCTCGGCATCAGCCTCGGCCGGTGCACGCTGTAGGACGACAGGCCGGGCGGGAATGTCCGGGCTGGCCGAACGGGAGACCGGAAGTCCAGAATCTGGAACCGATTCCGGAAACGTTTCCCTGCTGCCCTGTCGCCGTCCACGAGTACCGTCCCGATGTCTCCCACCTCTCACCGCCCGCGGCTCAACCGCATCGCCGGCCCGATCCTGGGCGAATTCCTGATCGGCATGACGGTGGCGATGGCCGGTCTGTGGCTGGCCTCGAACGAGTCGGATGCGGCCGCCGGCGCCTTCGGGCTGTCGCAGCAGGTGCTCGAGACGCTGTTCGTGCTGTTCCGGGTGCTGGCGATCGGCGTGGGCGCCGGCGTCACGCAGGCGCTGGGCGCGCAGCGGCCGCAAGCGGCCGGCACCACCGCGCTGGTCGGCCTGGGGGCCAGCACCTGGGCCGGGCTGATCGCCGCGGCCGTGGTGCTGTTCGGCAGCGACGTGGTGCTGGACCTGCTCAACGCGCCGCCCGCGGTGGCGCAGCTCGCCGGGCCCTATCTGCAGCTGCTGGCGCTGGCGCTGCTGCTCGAGGCCTTCAACCTGACGATGGCCGCGACGCTGCGCGCCCACCTGCACGCCCGCGAGACGCTGATCGTCATGCTGGTGATGCACGGCGTGCACCTGCTGCTGGCCTTCGTGCTGATGCGCGGCGTGGGCAGCTGGGAAGGCTTCGGCCTGGCCGGCTATGCCCTCGGTCTGACCGTCAGCCGCGCGGTCGGCCTGGCGATGCACCTGCATTTCTGGCGCCAGCGGCTGCAGCTGGTGCCGCGCCGACGCGACTGGTGGGCCTGCCCGCCACGCGCACTGTGGCCGGTGCTGCACATCGGCGTGCCCGGCGCCTCGCTGGAAATGGTCTACCGCCTGGCGTTCATGATGTCGCTGGCCACCGCCGCGCGGCTGGGCGTGGCCGAGCTGGCGACCCAGGCCTATGTGCTGCAGGTGCTGAAGTACGTGCTGCTGATCAGCATGGCGATCGGCTGGGCCTGCGAGATCATGGTCGGCCACCTCGTCGGCGCCGGCGAGTTCCGCACAGCGCACCAGCTGGTGCGCAAGGGCCTGCGCAACGGCATCCTGGCCTCGGGCGCGCTGGCGCTGCTGGCCGCGGCCGCAGCGCCGTGGCTGATGCGCGCCTTCACCCGCGATCCGGCCGTCATCGCCTCGGCGCAGACCCTGCTGTGGATCGCCTTCGCGCTGGAGACCGGCCGGGTGGCCAACATGGTGGTGCTGGGCGCGCTGCGCGCCACCGGCGACGCGATCTATCCGACCCTGGCCAGCATGGCCTCGCTGGTGCTGGTGCTGGGTGTGGGCTCGGTGGTGCTGGGGCGGATGTTCGGCCTGCCAGGCATCTTCGCCGCCTACGCGGCCGACGAGTGGATCCGCAGCCTGATCATGCTGCACCGCTGGGAAACCCACGGCTGGGTGCGCCACGCCCGCGAGATCCTGGTGCGCATGCGCACGCCCGGCGCCGAGACCCGGTTCTGAGCCCGTGGCCGTTTCTGACGGAAATGGACAGAGATCAAGCCTCACCCGGGCTTGACGGAGCAGCAACACCGCGCACGAACAATCCGGACTCGTCCAGATTCCTCCGACCGCGAGCCGCCGCCATGAACGATCACCCGCCCCACGCCCATGGCCTGCGCCATGACCTCGAGCGCCTGGCGCTGCTGCAGGCCCCGGACCGCCGCCGCGCGCTGCGCCTGTTCGGCGGCCTGGCGGCCGGATCGCTGCCGCTGATGGGCCTGGCGGGCTGCGGCGGCGCCAGCGAGGACGCCGGCACCTCGGCCAGCAGCGGCTTGCCCTCGCCCTCCGGCTCGGGCAGCACGGTGAGCTCGTGCTCGAGCATTCCGTCCGAGACCGCCGGCCCCTATCCCGGCGACGGCACCAACGCCAACAGCAGCGGCGTGGTCAACGTGCTGACGCAGAGCGGCATCGTGCGCAGCGACATCCGCTCGAGCTTCGGCACGATGAGCGGCACCGCCGCCGGCGTGCCGCTGACGGTCACGCTGAAGCTGGTCAGCGTCGCCGCGGCCTGCGCCAACCTCGAGGGCTACGCGGTCTACCTGTGGCACTGCACCCGCGAGGGCGGCTACTCGCTGTATTCCTCGGGCGTGACGGCGCAGAACTACCTGCGCGGCGTGCAGGTCAGCAACGCCAGCGGCGAGCTGAGCTTCACCACGATCTTCCCCGGCTGCTACAGCGGGCGCTGGCCGCACATCCACTTCGAGATCTTCTCGAGCCTGGCCACCGCCACCAGCGGCAACAGCGACGTGCGCACCTCGCAGCTGGCGCTGCCCGAGTCGGTCTGCCGCAGCGTCTACGGCAGCGCCAGCGGCTACACCAGCAGCCTGACGAACCTGAACGCGATCACGCTGGCCAGCGACAACATCTTCAGCGACGGCTACTCGACGCAGATGGCCACCGTCACCGGCGATCTGACGAACGGCTTTGCCGCGACGCTGACCGTGGGCGTATGAGGGGTCATGCCGGGACCAGGAAACGCTCGGCCAATCGCACCCAGTAGGCAGCGCCGACCGGCAGGCTGGCGTCGTTGAAGTCGTAGCCGGGGTGGTGGACCATGCAGGCGGCCGAGGCCGGGCTGCCGTCATCCGCGCCCTGGCCGTTGCCGATCAGCAGGTAGCTGCCGGGCACGCGCTCGAGCATGAAGGCGAAGTCCTCGCTGCCGGTCAGCGGCGGGCCCTGCGGCGTGACCCGCTCGGGGCCCAGCAGCTCCCGCGCCACCTCGCGGGCGAAGGCGGTCTCGGCCGGCGCGTTGACCAGCACCGCGTAGCCCGCGCGCCAGTCGACCTGCGCGCGGCAGCCGAAGCCCTCGGCCTGCGCGGCCACCAGCGCGCGAATGCGCCGCTCCAGCAGCGCGCGCACCTCGCGGTCGAGCGCGCGCACGCTCAGCGCCAGCCGCGCGCTGGCCGGGATGACGTTGTTGGCCTGGCCGGCGTGCAGCGCGCCCACCGTCACCACCGCCGCCTGCAGCGGGTCGACATTGCGCGAGACCACCGTCTGCAGCGCCATCACCAGGCTGGCGGCCGCGACCACCGGATCAGCCGCGTGCTGCGGCATCGCGCCGTGGCCGCCGGTGCCCTCGATGGTGATCGTCGCGTAGTCCGACGAGGCCATCGCCGCACCCTCGCGCAGCACCAGATGGCCCTGGGCGATGCCGGGCATGTTGTGCATCGCGAAGATCGCGTCGCAGGGAAAGCGCTCGAACAGGCCGTCGGCCATCATGCGCAGCGCGCCGCCCCCGCCCTCCTCGGCCGGCTGGAAGATCAGCTGCAGCGTGCCGTCGAAGCGGCCGTGCTCGGCCAGGTGGCGTGCCGCGGCCAGCAGCATCGCGGTGTGGCCGTCGTGGCCGCAGGCGTGCATGCGGCCGGGCCGCGTGCTGGCCCAGGCCACGCCGGAGCGCTCCTCGATCGGCAGCGCGTCCATGTCGGCGCGCAGGCCGAGCCGGCGCGAACCCGTGCCGCGCTGCAGCCGCCCGACCACGCCGGTGCCGCCCAGACCGCGCGTGACCTCGTAGCCCCAGCCCTCGAGCTTGTCGGCCACCAGCGCGGCGGTGCGGTGCTCCTCGAAGGCGAGTTCGGGATGCTGGTGGATGTCGCGGCGCAGCGCGACGAACTCGCCGATGCGCGCCTGCAGCGCGTCAAGCAGGTAGCTCATGATCTCGGGTCCGAGGGCGCGTGCTCACTGCGCCTGCAGCTTGATCGCGCGGGCGATGGCGCGAAAGCGCGCCGTCTGGGCCTCGTACTCGCGGGTGGCGTCGGCCGGATTCAGCGGCGCCGGGATCATGCCGCCGATCTTCTCCAGCTGCGCGCGCACCTCCGGGTCGGCCATCGTCGTCGCCAGCGCCTTGTTCAGCGCCTGCACCACCGGCTCGGGCGTGTCCTTGCGGACGAAATAGCCGGTCCAGGCGTTGTAGGCGAAGTCCTTGACGAACTTGCCGTCGTTGACGCTCGGATGGCCCTTGAGCAGCGGCACCTCGACCTTGCCGGCCGGCGCCAGCGTGCCAAGAACCTTGATGCGGCCCTGCTCGGCCAGCGCCACGTCCTTGGCGCCGACGACGATGAAGGACACATCCACCTGCCCGCCGGCCAGGTCGGTCGACAGCGGCGCCATGCCCTTGTAGGGCACATGCGTCATCGCCGCGCCCGCCAGATGCGAGAAATGCTCGCCCAGCACATGGTAGAAGGAGCCGATGCCGACGCTGCCGTAGGTCAGCGGCTTGCCCTCGGCGGCGGCCTTCTTCGCCAGCGCGGCCAGCTCGTCGATGTTGCTGGCCGGCAGGTCCTTGCGCGCCAGCACCGCCATCGGGAAGGCGCCAATGAGCTGCACCATGCGGAAGTCCTCGGACTTGTACTTCACCGCCTGCAGCGCCATCGGCGCCAGGATCAGCTCGTTGGGCGAGCCCTGGTAGAGAAAATGTCCGTCGGCCGGCGCGCCCAGCACCTTCTGCGCGCCCAGCGCACCGCTGACGCCGCCCAGGTTCTCCACCAGCACCATCTGGCCGAGCGCCTTGCTCAGCGGCTTCTCCACCACCCGCGCGATCGCGTCCGACAGGCCGCCGGCCGGGTACGGCACCATCAGGCTGACCGGCTTGGTCGGGAAGGACTGCGCCTGCGCCGGCGCGCCGCCCAGCGTCAGCGCCGACAGCCCGAACGCGCCCAGCAGGGCAAGCGCACGAACGGAAAAGGTCTTGCGGTTCATCGTCATGTCTCCGGCCAGCGAGATTGCGGGGCAATCCTGATGAAGCCCATGCTAGGCAGCGCCAGAATCGACGTCCAATGCATTGTTCTCTCAGGTTCGATGAGTCGGATGAATGCACGGAGGTTCATGTCATGACCCTGGTCCAGCTCCGCCACCTGCTCGCGCTGGCCGACAGCGGCTCGTTCAGCCGCGCCGCCGAGGTGGTTTGCCTGACGCAGCCCGCGCTCAGCCGCAGCATCCAGGCGCTGGAGGACGAGCTCGGCCAGCCGCTGTTCGACCGGCTCGGCCGCCACAGCGAGCTGACGCCCTTCGGCCGCGCGATGGCCGCGCGCGCCCGCCAGGTGCTCGACGACGCCGATGCGCTGCGCGATCACGGCCGGCGGCTGGCGCGCGGCGAGGCCGCCGAGCTGCGTCTGGGGCTGGGTTCCGGGCCGGGCGCGATGCTGATGACGCCGCTGCTGATGAGTGCGGCGGTGCGCCATCCTGGCTGGCGCGTCGAGGTGTCGCGTGCGACTACCGCACGGCTGGTGCAGGCGCTGCAGACGCGGGCGCTCGACGCGCTGGTGGTGGATGTGCGCTCGCTGGCGCCTTCGGCCGAGCTGTGCGTGGACACGCTGTGCGAGATGCGGGGCGCCTTCATGGTCCGCCCCGGCCACCCGCTGCTGGGCTCAAGCTCCGGCGTGCGCTTCGAGGACCTGCACCCCTACCCCATCGCCTCGACGCCGCTCAGCGACGAGGTCGCGCGCGTGCTGATGGCGCGCTACGGCCCCGAGGCCCACCCGCAGCACTGCGTCACGCTGCGCTGCGAGGAGATCCCGAGCCTGGTCGAGGTCACCGCGCGCAGCGACGCGGTGCTGATCGCCATCCGCGCCGCTGCGCCCGCGCTGGTCGAGCTGCCGATGGTGCCGGCGCTGGACACCACCGCGCGCTTCGGGCTGGTGACGCTGGCCGGGCGCGCACCGGTGCCAGGGCTGGGGGCGGTGCGCACGCTGATGCGCGAGGCGCTGCAGGACGCGCCAGACGGCCGCCTCAGTGCGGCCGCGGCAGATGCTCGCGCGCGGTGACGCCCATCGACACATAGATGCTGGTCAGCGCCTCCATGCCGACATCGGCCGGGCGCACCCAGTCGGCCGGCACGAAGAGCAGGCCACCGCCGACCGGCACCGGCGCGGTCGGCACGATCACACCCAGATGCGGGCGATCGGCCAGCAGCACCGGCTCGGGCAGCGACAGCAGCGCCAGCACCGCCACGCCGGGCTGCTCGACGCCGCCGAAATGCACCCAGACCGCGCTCATCGACTTCGGGCCCTCGC